>JANOMP010000015.1:0-33648 GCA_031420365.1 Cytophagaceae bacterium | reverse complement strand
CCTATAAAATATTCGATGAGGAAGCCGATTTGGACATTTTTAGAGTAGCAGAAGAAAAAGTTTTATACCTAAAAACGATTCAAAATGGAAAATAAAATAAAAGTAATTGAATTATTTGCAGGTGTAGGAGGCTTCAAATTAGGACTTGAAGGTTGGAATGGAAAATCATCATCTTCAAATTATAAAGAAAAATTAGAATCAAATTATGAAATAGTTTGGAGTAATCAATGGGAGCCCTCGACTAAAGTTCAACATGCTTCAATTGTGTATGAACAGCGTTTTGGAGCAGAAGGACATTGCAATGAGGACATTTCTGTCGTAGATGTTTCAAAAATTCCCGACCACGATATGCTAGTTGGAGGTTTCCCCTGCCAAGATTATTCAGTAGCGACAACGCTTAAAAACTCAAAGGGATTAATAGGAAAAAAAGGTGTGTTATGGTGGAGCATTCACAATATTTTGACTCAAAAAGAGAACAAACCAAAATATTTATTTTTAGAAAATGTAGATCGACTTTTAATTTCTCCATCAGGACAACGAGGACGAGATTTTGCAATTATCCTCAAAAGTTTAAACGATTTGGGATACGCAGTTGAATGGCGTGTGGTTAATGCTTCCGAATTTGGAATGCCCCAAAGACGGAGACGAATATTTATTTTAGCATATCTACAAGGAACATCTATTTATGAAAATCTAAAAGAAATTTCGCCAAAAGATTGGATTTTGGAGGACGGAACTTTTGCCGAAGCTTTTCCAGTAAAATCTACCCAAATTATGTTCCCTTTTACATTCAATTTATTTAATGACATAGTTGATATTTCAGAAAATTTCAACAAAAATGGTTCATCTGGAATGTTTGAAAACTCAGGATTGATGATAAATGGTGTTGTAACAACTATCAAAACTCAACCGAATTTTGATGGCAATTTTACGATTTTGAGAGATTTAATTCAAAACGGAGAGGTTGCCGATGATTTTTACATAGATGAAAAAGATTTAGAAAAGTGGCTTTATTTAAAAGGACCTAAAAAAGAAATGCGAAAAAATGCCGATGGCTTTGAGTATAATTACAGTGAAGGAGGAATGATTTTTCCAGATCCATTAGACAAACCATCAAGAACAATAATAACAGGTGAAGGTGGGAAATCACCTTCAAGATTTAAACATGTAATCCAAACTCCAACGGGTTACAGACGACTTTCGCCAATAGAATTGGAACGATTAAATATGTTTCCTGATGACCATACAAAATTAGATGGAGTTTCAGACACCAAAAGAGCTTTTTTTATGGGTAACGCCTTAGTAGTTGGAGTCATTGAAAAAATTGGGGTTGCATTAAAACAAAAAATTGAAAATGAAATTGTCTTACAATCCTAACGACAAAAAATCTATAATCAAATTTGCTAAACTTTTAAAGGAGAAGACTTTAAGGGAAGTTTGTGATATTGAAATTTCTGAACATAATTATTCAGGCAAAGGAAATTTTGGTCAAATTTTGGAAAAATTTTATTTTGGTTATGACCCTAATTCAAAATCGGAAGCTGATTTTGTAAAAGTTGGTATGGAGTTAAAATCATCGCCACTAAAACAGATTAAAAACAGTGAATACCGATCTAAAGAACGATTAGTTTTAAACATTATCAATTATTTAAATGTTGTAAATCAAAATTTTGAAAATAGTGATTTTTTCAAAAAGAATTCAAGTATTCTTTTGATTTTCTATTTGCATAATGCTGATTTTGATGTTTTAGATTACTTAATTAAACTGGTTGATGAATGGAGTTTCCCAAACACAGATTTGGAAATTATCAAGAAAGACTGGCAAACAATAAATAAAAAAATAGCAGATGGAAAGGCTCATGAACTTTCAGAAGGTGATACTTTTTATTTAGGGGCTTGCACAAAAGGAACAAATGCTAATACTACAAGAAAACAACCATTTAGTGAAATTCCAGCAAAACAAAGGGCCTATTCTTTTAAGCAAGGTTATGTAAATCATATAATTGCGACAATTGCAAACGAAACTTCTGGCGTTTATGGAAAGCTAATTCCATCTTCAGAAATAGCGAAAAAATCAACAATTGAGGAGATAGTAATTTCAAAATTCAAGCCATATTATGGCAAAACAATTGATCAAATTCTTGCAAAAACAGGCGTGGAGATTAATACAAGTGCAAAAAGTTTTTATGCAACTTTAACCAAAGCAATATTGGGAATAGAATTAGATCAAGAAATTGAAGAGTTTGAAAAAGCTGAAATTATAGTAAAAACTGTTCGATTGAAAGAAAATAATTTACCAAAAGAGGATATTTCATTTCCAAATTTCAAATACAATGAACTTGTAAAAGAAAATTGGGACGATTCTGATTTTAAAAGCATATTAGAGCATAAATTTTTATTTGTTTTCTATCAATTTGAAGACGAAGAATTAATTCTACGAAAAGTGAAATTTTGGAATATGCCCTATGCAGATATTTTGAAAGCTGAAAAAGTGTGGGCTAAAACCAAGGAAATTGTAACCAAAGGGAGAATTGTAAAAGAAGTAATAAATGAAATTCGTTACACCAATTTCCCAGATAAGTCTTTTAACTCGGTTGCACATGTTAGACCTCATGCAAAAAATGCCAAAGATACCTATCCTTTGCCAACAAAAGAAAAATTGACAAAAGCAAAAGAATATACTAAACATTGTTTCTGGCTCAATAACACCTATGTTCGAAACGAGATTTACCTAAAATAATCGAAGGATTTGGAATCTGGAAACAACAACGAATGTTTGACAATTGCTTTGCAATTTTGGAGCAGAAGAATAAAAATGAATGTGGCAATTCAATGGAATTTTGGTGCTAAATTTGATTTGATGTAATTCTTATTCCCAACTTTGGCCAATTTCGAAACCGTTATCAATCCCAATTTACAATTCAATTGTCCTGAATGTAAGGTTTATTCTTGGTTTATTGATTCGTTTAGTTGGTGGAAGCCGGTGTAGCCAATTGGATTGGGTGGTGTCTTTCATAACTAATAAGCTGCCATGTTCTAAAATCACCGAAACGATTTCTTTGGTTTCTTTATGTTTGAATGCAAATTTACGTTCTGCACCAAAACTCAATGAACCAATGGCACCATTTTTTTTTAAATCTTTTTCCCCATCGCTATGCCAAGCCATGCCTTCTTCTCCTGAATGATATAAGTTTAGTAAACAAGAATTGAATGTTTCGCCCGTTTTTTCTTCGGCAATCGTTTTTAATTCTAATAATTCTTTTGTCCATGGCAAAGCCCGTTTGGTGGTGTTTGAATAGGTGTATTCATAATCTTTGTCCCCATACCAAGCTACTTTTCGTTTCGTGGTGATCAATTTTCCATAAATTATCGCTTGGTCATTTTTCCACTCAATCGTATTCATTAAACTATCGAAATATTCATTGGCTTGCTGGAACGACCAAAGTTTTCCGTAATAGTTTACAATTCCTCCGCTAGGCAGTAAGTTTCTTGTGTTATCTAATTCTCTTTCAAATAAATCCATTCTTTATATTTTATTTTCATACAATGCCCGCATGGTCTGTAGTCGTTTTTAATCGCTTCCATTTCTGAATTAAAGAATACTCTATTCTCCCGTTTCATTCTTTTTCCCGATTTACATTGCAGGGTTCCGTATATTTTCAAATTCTTATTCCCTCCAAAAAGGATTTCCTTTTTCTTTATTATTCTTTTTAACTCAAAATCGCTTATTTCAAGATGATGAGTCATATTAGGAGGAGGCATCATGAAAAATAATTCCTAACGTATGCCTTTCTCCACTGTGTATTTCACTTACTCCATGTTTCATATTTAAACGATAATATCCTTTCGTACTTTTTTGAGGTCGAAAGTTAGTAGTAAAAATTAAAAGATCTCCTTTTTTGGGTTGTAGAACAATTGCTTTTGATTGTGCTCTAGGTGTTTGTTGAGTTATTACAAATTCTCCTCCCGTAAAATCCACACCGGGCTCATTAAGAAATAAAACAATTTGAATTGGGAAAAAAATGTCGCCATATATATCTTGATGCAAGGTATTGTGTCCAGATTTTCCATACTTTAAAATTAAAACCGTTGCTTTTGTTTGATTGTTTACGTTACATTGTTCCAAAAAGCGTTGATGGTCTTCTGGAAAAATCGTAGGAATATTTAGCATTTTCATCCATGTATTTGCAATAGAAACTAGTTTTGGATATATGTTTTCTCTTATACCTTGAATTAAAGCAGGTAAAGGATAGTTGAAATATTTGTATTCGCCTAATCCAAAACGGTAGCGTTCCATAATTACTGTTTTTCTATAAGCATTGCTGTTATTATATTCCTTAATTAATTCTTCACTCTGATTATTAGTTAAAAAATTAGGTACGATTGCAAAACCTTTTTCGTGCATTTCTTTTGTAACACTATTCCAATTAATTGATGATATTTTTTCTTCCATTGTTTTATTTTGAATCAGGCTTTTAAATAAGTAGAAATTCAAAAAGTTTTATGCCATAGCCGTATTTTTAGTGCCCTCCCATCCAATAATCGCTGTTTTCCGGGCCTTACCCCACATATAGCCACCAAATGACCCAGTGGCTTGAATTACCCGGTGACAGGGAATTAAGAACGCTACAGGATTCTTTCCTATTGCGGTTCCTACTGCCCTAAAAGAATTCGGATTTTCTATTTTTTGTGCAATTGAACCATAGCTTGTCAAATGTCCCATTGGAATTTTTAAAAGAGTTTGCCATACTTTTAATTGGAAATCGGTACCTTTTAGGTGAAGTTTTATCTGAGAAAGTTGTGTCCAATCATCGTTAAAAATGTAAAGCGCATTTTGTTGAATTACATCCAACTTGTTTTTGAATTGAGCATTAGGGAAATGACTTTGTAATTTAAAAAAAGCTGGAGTTTCATCTTCGGCAAATGCCATATAACAGATTCCTTTTGCAGTGGACGCAACTAAAATATTTCCAAAAGGGCTTTTTGCAAAACTATAATTTAAAGACAATTCTTTTCCTCCGTTTTTATATTCTGAAGGTGACATGCCTTCAATGTTTATAAAAAGGTCATGCAAACGCCCCGTTCCCGATAGCCCGGTTTCGAAAGCTGTTTCAAAAAGTGTGGCTTGATTTTCTTTCAATAAAGTCTTGGCGTTTTCAATAGTAGTATATTGAAGAAATTTCTTTGGACTGGTACCCGCCCATTCAATAAAAAGCCTTTGGAAGTGAAAGGGGCTGAGGTTTACATGCTCCGCTACTTCATCAAGATTGGGCTGCTCTTTAAAGTTAGTATTGATATATTCAATAGCTTTGGCAATTCTATTGTAATTAATGACTTGTTGATCTATCATTTAATTTAAATTTTATAATGCAAAGGTCGTATGAAGATACCTTTTATAAAATCCGAATCTTGCTATAGTTTTTTTTGGGTGGTTTTATTTTTTAAATCTTGACAATCAGCTTTCTTCTTTTTAGCTAAAACTTTTTAGCGTTATTAAACTATGATTTAATACATATCCAACAACTGTGAAAGCGAAGAGATGGAAGAAGAATGATTTGACTCAGCGGTTTCGTCTAAATGAATAGCTTTTATGCCCGCAAGATTTGCTCCTTCTACATCGGCTATTAAATTATCACCAATCATTATCACCTCGTTTTTTTCTGCCCCGGTTTCTTTTAATGCATATTCAAATATCTCCTTTTCCGGTTTTCTGGCCCCTGCCACATCAAAAGTTATTATTTTTTGAAAATAATGCAAAATGCCTCCACTTTTAAGTTTATTTGTTTGAATGTCTAAATATCCATTGCTGACAATATGCAATTGGTAATTTGCTGACAAATAGCTAAGTACAGCATCAGCGTCTTTTATTAAATGCCCTTTTTGTGGTAGCTTTTTGAGAAAAATTGAATTGATTTCTAAAGATTTTTCATTAGTAATTTCCCAACCTAAGGATTCAAAAACCGCCTTGAATCGAGTAATACGCAAATGTTCGTGGCTTATTTGACGAGTATCAAGTAAAAACCAAAATTGCTTGTTTATCCTCGAAAAAGTGGTATTAAATTCGTCAAAAGTTATATACTCAGGTATTTCTCCTTGATAACTTCTAAAGATTTCTTCCAAACATTCAGTGGAATTTTTTTCAAAATCCCACAAGGTATGATCTAGGTCAAAGAAGAGGTGCTTTGGTTTCAATTTATGCAATTATCAGGCGTTCCACAGGCTGATTGTTTACCAAGTGGCTTTGTATTATTTCTTCAATATCTTCCAATTGAACTTTGCCATAGTGAACTCCTTCTGGGTACACAACCAGCGAAGGGCCAAGTGCACATGTATCTAAACAACCCGCTTTTTGGGCTCTAATTTCTATTTGTAGGTTTCTTGCTTTCAATCCTTCTTTAAAAGCTTCTACTAGCATCATTCCGTTTTCACTACCACAGCATTTTTTAGGGGCTTCTTTGTCGTTAGTACAAATGAAAACGTGTTTTTTAAATTTCATTTTTTTTTATTTTTAGTTTAAAAGCTTTGAATTTGAAAATTCATTTTTTTTGTCTTTGTAGTGAAGTTTGATTTTCGGATCTATTCTGCATTCCAAATCTCCCAAGATTTTTCAGCTTGATAAACCAACATGTCATAGCCATTTTTGGTGGCAGCTCCATTGTTTTTAGATTGTATTAAAAACTGAGTTTCTGCAGGATTATAAACAAGATCGAAACAAAAATGTCCATGGCTAATTTCCTCATAATCTAAGTCAGGAAAACTTTTAATATTTGGATATGTGCCTAATGGTGTAGTATTTATTATTAATTTGTGGCTATTTAATAACTCATTGGCAATGCGATAATTTATAGTGGAGTCCGATTTTGTTCTAGAAACCAGCTCGAAAGAAATACCTAGGTCTTCCAATGCTACACATATGGCTTTGGCAGCCCCACCATTACCTAAAACTAGTGCTTTTAAGTCTTTTTTTTCTCCAAGAAATTCCGTTAATGATTTTTTAAAACCATAGTAATCAGAATTATAACCTTTCAATTTATTATTGGGCAATACTTTTATGACATTTACTGCACCAATTCTTTTAGCCACTGGGTCTAGTTCATTCATGAATGTCAACACATTTTGTTTGTGAGGAATGGTGACATTAATGCCGACTAAATTTTCTGTTTCATCAATTATTTTTTCGAGCATTTCTATATCCTCAATCTCCCAAAGATGATAGGAATTTTCAGCGGATATGCCCAAATCTTTGAATTTGTCTTTAAAATACTTCTTCGAAAATGAATGCGTCAATGGAAAGCCTATCAAACCAAAATTTCTCATGCAGTTTGTTTATTGAAAAATTTCATTTTAATTATACCCCAAATCATTGGCATTATCGAGACAAACACTATACCCAAAACAACTTTTTCAAAATTATCTTTCACCCATTCATTACTTCCTAAAAAGTAACCAATTAAGGTAATGCTACAAACCCACAAAACCGCCCCAATTATACAGTTAAGAATATATTTACTATAAGGCATACTTCCTGCTCCTGCCACAAAAGGTGCTATTGTTCGAATGATAGGCATAAAGCGGGCTAAAATAACAGCTTTCCCTCCATGTTTTTCATAGAATGCTTCGGTTTGAGTGATATATTTGCGTTTTAAAAATAATATCTTTTCTCTAGATTTTATAAATTCACTAAATTTTTTACCAACAAAATAGTTGACGTTGTCGCCTAACAATGCGGCTAATATTAATAAAGGTATTACGATGCTTATGTCTAATTTTCCAGTTGTGGACGCCAGCAAACCAACAGCGAATAACAGAGAGTCCCCAGGCAAAAGGGGCATTACAATAAAACCAGTTTCCACAAAAATCACCAAAAACAAAATTGCGTAAGTAAGTTTATCGTATTCAGCTAAAAAACCTTGCAAAGTACTGAGTGGGTCTTTTAAAAAATCTAGCAAAAAATGTATTAATTCCATATGATTCTAATCGTCTTGTCTAATTCTATCGTCTTGATAATATCTTCCTAATTTGTATTTTTGTTTGACTTCATCTGTAAGAAAAGTGGCAAAAGTATCGCCTCTAAGTCCTAAACGAATAGTTTCCAAAGGTATTATTTCGTTTGGAGCTATATTTCCAAGATTTACATTAGTACCCACCAATTTTACGAAATACACTTGTTGCGATTTTTGAGGGGCTTCCCAAATAATGTTTTCGGCAGGAATGGCATGTATTATTTCATCAACTAGTCCTTGACGCACTTCACCTGAACTTCTATACAAACCTATGTTTCCTCCTTCTCTGGCTTCACCAATTACTTTCCAAGCCCCCGCTTCCAACTCCGCTTTCATCATTTCTATCCATTTATAAGGAGCGAAAATCTTTTCGGCGTCTTTTGAGCCAACTTCAGAAAGCACTTTGCATCTTGCTGCCAATTGTTTAATATATCCACACTTTTCATCATGAGGTAAAGTAATTGAACCATCAGAAACTTCAGCCATTTCGAGACCAAACTTATCGAGAACTCTCATGTAATCTTCGAACTGATTTCGAACTACAAAAGCTTCAAAAAGTGTTCCTCCAAAATAAACTGGTATATTTGCAGACTTGTAAATGGAAAGTTTTTCTTCAACGTTTGGGGTCACAAAAGATGTGGCCCAACCAAGTTTTACAATATCAATATAATTAGATGAGGTACTAAGCATATCTTCTGTTTCACGAATGCTCAATCCTTTGTCCATCACCATAGTAAGTCCAGCATTTCTAGGTTGAGCTTCACGCTCTGGGATTTGTGAAAGCGAATAATTCATTAATTAGCTAGTGTTAATTTTAAACTTTCGCAAAAATACTAAAACCGATGAATGTTTTTTGACTTTAATAGATTTTAATTAGATAAATGCAATAGGCAATTTGATTTATCCTTTTGCTTTTAAAAGAATTTCTCAAGATAATATATTTAATAATTTTACGATGATTATTTTTTAGCTTAAAAATCGAATAATATTCCAAATTATTTTTACGAGAGGAAAAATTAAAAAAAATTAAGCAAAAAGGCGGAAAAATAAAAGGCTATTGCCAAAGGCTGATTATCCACATTCAAAATTATAAGGCTATAACTTATTTCCTCAATGCCCAGTTGAAGGAGTATAGCTTAGATTTTCAGGGTATAATTTTTTGTTTTGTTTTATGAGCAAGGTTGCTGCTGCCGCAATTATCAATAAAACTCCTGCAAATGTTATCGCTTTTCCAGGGTCATTATTAAGGAAATGCTTTAAAATATAACCAAAAGTTACGGTTTGTATCAACATAGGAATTACAATCATCATATTAATAATGCCCATATAAACCCCATATCGCGCTTTTGGTATTTCACTTACTACTATCAAATAGGGAATACCCATCATACTTGCCCAGCCAATGCCAAAACCTGTGATTGCTGGAAATAATAGATATTTATTTTCTATCATTGGAAACGCCAAAAAACCTATACCCGCAAGAACTAAACAAAAGGCATGCACCATTTTTGGAGAATATTTTTTTGCGAAATATACTAGACTAAATGCTACTAAAAACATGACAATATTATACCAACCATTTACTAGCCCAGTCCAACCTACTGCTTCATTATAAATAGGATTGTCCTGATATTCAGTGGTTTTCCAGACTGATTGAGCTATGCTTTTAGAAGAATTTTGCCAATAGCAAAATAAGGCATACCACTGAAAAAGATAGACCAATGCTAGTTGCCACATTACTTTAGGCATGTCCTTAATGGCTCTCAAAATATCTATAAATGGAGATAAAATACTCAAGGGATTGGTTTTTATTTCGTTCAATTCTTCTTCCGTAGGAGGAATTTCAGCGGTGGTTTGCGTACTCCACCAAACAGAACCTATGGAACAAATAGCCCCTAAAAAGAAAGAAGCATAAACCCAAGTGGGCAAAGAGCCCGTTGTACCTAAAAAAAGTATAGGAAAAATAAAAATGGAAAGATTTACTAAAGTTTGACCAAGCCCAGTAAAGAAACTTTGAGCCTGAAAACCAGTGGGTTGTTGAGACTCATCAAGTTTGTCAGCAATAAATGCTCTATAAGGTTCCATTGCTGTATTGTTACCCACGTCTAAAATCCATAATAAACCAGCAGCCATCCATAAAGTACTACTAAATGGATACAATAATAAAGCTACACTGCACATTAAAGCCCCAACAAAAAAGTAAGGTTTTCTTCTTCCAAAGCGCGGGGACCAAGTTTTGTCAGACAAGGCACCAATGATTGGCTGAATTAAAAGACCCGTCATTGGCCCAGCTAAATTAAGCAGAGGAATTTGGTCTGGACTTGCTCCTAAAAAATCATAAATAGGGTTTACAGCACTTTGTTGAAGCCCAAAACTGTATTGAATTCCAAAAAAACCAACGTTCATGTTGATAATATCCAAAAATTTTAGTTTCGGTTTGATATTTTTATTCAAAGGTTTCGTTATTATATATGATACAAATCAAACCAATTTTATCGAATTTCTCACCTAAATCGAAATAATATATTGGGAATTAATCTGTAATATTGTATTTTTTTTGGTATTTATAATGCGAATGTATAGAATAATAAAATGTATTTTTTTCTTTAGTTTAGTCTTTCTTGGTTTTTTGTCAGCAACTTTTTGTCAGGAATTTTATAAAGTTTCTACCATTACAGTAACAGGCAATATTCGAACAAAGGCAGCAATTATACTCAGAGAAATAAGTTTTAAAACTGGAGATTCAATTTCGGTTTTAAATTTTGATAAAGTAGTGGATCGATCCAAACAAAACATTGTAAATACAAATCTTTTTTTAAGTGTAGATTTTATTAAAGAAATTAATAATAATGATTTTAGTTTAAATATCATCGTGAAAGAAAGGTTATATCTTATAGCCTTGCCTGTATTATATTTAGCTGATAGAAACATTAATGAATGGTGGTACGACAGAGGTCGTGATTTAACCAGAATAACATTTGGAATTAATGGGAAACATTTTAACTTGACCGGTAATAACGATCAATTAAAATTTAAAGCATTCGGAGGATTTATTCCATATTTTGAATTGGCGTATTCCAAGCCTTACATTGATAAACGAAAAAGAATCGGAATTTATACCGGTGCATTTTATTCTACTCAACGCACCATGCCATTTAGAACTTGGAATGATAAATTAGACTTTTTCCAGACAGAAAATAGAATGAGAGAACGAAAAGGGGCATTTTTTGAAATACGTTTCCGAAATGCGTTATACCATTTCCATTCTTTCTATTTAGGATACACACAATCAAAAATAGCAGATACTATTTCAGTTTTAAACTCAAATTACTTTGGAACTAAACAAACTACGCAACAAGTATTTTCAATAACCTATGATTATAAATTTGACAAACGCGATAATAGGCAATATCCATTAGTTGGAGATTTGTTTTATGGGCAAATAAGTAATTTTATTATAAATGGCAAAGAAATTACCAACCAATTAAATGTTTCCATTCTTTATGCTAAGTACTTTAAATTAGGTAATAATTTTTATTTAGAATCAAGCATAAGATCTAAGTTTTCCTCTCCCAAAAAACAATTTTATCCCTTAATTAATGGATTGGGATATGGCAATAATCTGGTAAGAGGGTTCGATTTATATGTTATCGACGGACAAAATACTTTCGTATTGAAAAACTCCTTAAAATATCAAGCTTTTAAAAAAGTTTTTAATTTAAGCTCAATAATTAAACTTAGGCAATTCAATACGCTTCCATTGGCAATATATCCTAGTTTATTTTTTGATTATGGGTATGTAAATAACTATTTCCCAACCTTTTCTAATTCAAAATTAAGTAATATTCCTTTAAAAGGGGGGGGGGTAGGCTTTGATTTAGTGACTTGGTATGACACTACAATCAAAATGAATTATTCTTTAAATCAATTAGCTGAAAAGCGTTTCTTTTTTGGAATTTTCAGAGATTTTTAAAAATTAAAAAAATAGTTTTCAGGAGTCTCCTTAATTTAAAATTACTGGCATGCGACTAAATTTAAAATTTATTAAAAATCCTAATCAAATGACTATTTAATCGGGTCGCCGAATCGGGACCATTTTTCTGTTTTTAAATAAGACCCCCTTCGTTTTATTCTTTGTGTATCCTGCGGACGGCCTTACTTTTGCGTTTCGACGCACCGCAGGTATGCCTGTCCAATCGAAAAAAGAATCGGAGTGGCGTCCCACCAAAAAAACATTCACAAATCGGTACGCAAATCGAATAAACCTAAAGGGCGTTCCCCTTTAAAATTTGATTATTAGCTATTTAAGATTTGATATTAATTCTCCACTTTAAATTTTCAAAATGGTCACGGGCGTCCCGATTTTGTGATTAAAGGAATTTATTTTGCTTTTATTTTTTCTCGGACGCCAGTAATTAAATTACATAAAATCAAATATTTGGTTTTTGAGTGTATTTTAGGAATTATTCCATTAATTTTGGGAAACATTAAAATTTAAATTTATGTATTCTATTATTCTGCTGGCTCATCATTGGATTGCTTTTATATCATTGGCTTTTTTGGCATTTGCTACGATAAATGGTATAATAGGTTCAAATTCTGAAAAATTATTTGAAGATTCTCACCGAAAAATTAACGTTTTTGCCTTAGTTTCCACCCATATTATGTTGCTTTTGGGTATAATTTTATTAATAATTTCTCCAATGGCTCAAAATGCTTTTGCTGATATGGGCACAGCAATGAAAGACCCCACCACGAGAAAGGCAATAATTGAACACCCTTTTACTAATATTATTGCAGTAGTTTTGGCTACTATTGGAAATGCCAAATCTAAGAAAGCCATTGGCAATGGACGGAAATTCAAGGTTTCTATGATTTATTTTGGATTGGCTCTTATTTTAATTTTAAGTAGATTGCCTTACGACAAAATATTTTAATATTACCTCGAAAGGTTTTATTATGAATTCTCCAGTGATTTTGTTTGACGGTGTTTGTAATCTTTGTAATTCTGTAGTGCAATTTATTATTAAAAAAGACAAAAACAAGGTCTTCAAATTTGCATCTTTGCAGTCTAAATTTGGACAAAATTTCCTTTCTGAAAATAAATTAGCCACACAAAGCTTTGATACTATAATACTTATTGATGCTGGTCAAATATTTTTTAAATCTAAGGCGGTATTTAAAATAATAGAAAAACTACCTAAGTTTAAATGGATATGTTTAGTTGCCAATCTGCCTGTTTCAATTACCGACTTTATATATTCATTTGTTTCAAGAAACCGCTTGAAATGGTTTGGGAAGCAAAAAAATTGCTGGCTGCCTACTCCTGATTTGAAAGATAGATTTTTTTCTTAACTTTATTATTACTGGCATCCGACTAAATTTAAAATTTATTAAAAATGCTTGTTTATTGAATATTCAAGGAATGTTTTTAAGTTTTTCGAAAATGACCCGCCAAGTTTTATTCTTTGTGCGTCCTGTGGAAGACTTTACATATTCTAAGTGACGTATTTGGATCTTCTTCAGCAATAGGGAGCCTTTGCTATATGAGCCACTTCAAGTTTACACTTAATTTTTGACAATAATCCTATAGATTCCTGAAATAATATAGCAGGTAGCCCACTTTATTTAAACTTTTATAGCAAAAGTAAAGTACAAATTGGTACGGGGACTACAGATAATTTAAATGTGAATAGTTTTACTAATTTCGGTGACGGGGCTCCTAGTATTAAAATGAAAATTTACGGGTAATGTTCCTTTATCAGCCACTAGTCATTCTATAGCCCTTGGATTGATAAATACTAAAATATTAGGAATCCAATGTCTGGTGGAAAGTTCAGCATCAGGTATTAGATATTTACCTAACTCTGCAACACAGGCTCACTATGAAGTTAGTCTTGATCAAACTAATATTGTTGTACAAGTCATTGAGACTAATTTAGACGGCGAGCCATTCGTAATACTAATTAC
Organism: Cytophagaceae bacterium; assembly: GCA_031420365.1. Classification (GTDB taxonomy): domain Bacteria; phylum Bacteroidota; class Bacteroidia; order Cytophagales; family Spirosomataceae; genus Leadbetterella. Next base: position 19,675 of record JANOMP010000015.1, on the reverse strand, counting down.
CGACTAAGAATAATTTTTAACAAACCGATAGCAAAGCACTTCTCAAAAATATAGGGAGGTGTTTTTTTGTTTAAATCCCATAATTTCCGAACTTGCATAATAATTCATCAATAAAAGCAAGTGAAAAATGCATAATGCTATATACCAAGTTCCGTTGCCTCAAAACGAGCCTGTTCTTAATTACGCTCCAGAAAGTATTGAAACCATAAACGTTAAAAAAGAAATAGCCGAACTTCGTTCCAAAGTCCTAGAAGTACCTATGTATATTGGGGCTAATAAAGTTTTTACCGATAAAAAAATTAAGCTTTTTCCACCTCACGACCACCAGCATGTGCTAGGCTATGCCAGCGAAGGCGAGGCTTTGCATGTTACTACAGCTATTGATGCTGCATTAGATGCACGCTTCAATTGGGCGAATCTTCCTTGGAACGAGCGAGCAGCCGTATTTTTAAAAGCAGCGGACTTATTGGCGGGACCGTTTAGATCAAAAATAAACGCGGCCACTATGTTAGGGCAATCAAAAAATGCCTATCAGGCTGAAATAGACGCAGCTTGTGAATTGATAGATTTCTTGAGATTTAATGTGGCTTTTTATCAAGAAATAATGTCGGAACAACCCCAATCTTCCAAAGGTATATGGAATAAACTGGAATACAGGCCATTAGAAGGCTTTGTGTTTGCTCTTACTCCTTTTAACTTTACCGCCATAGCAGGAAATCTACCAGCAAGTGCTGCCATGATGGGAAATGTAGTGGTTTGGAAACCCGCTTATACCCAAATATATTCTGCCAATGTAATCATGGAAGTATTCAAATTGGCAGGCTTGCCAGATGGGGTTATTAACATGGTGTATGTAAATGGCCCAGTTACTGGTGAAGTAGTTTTCAATCATCCCGATTTTGCAGGAATTCACTTTACGGGTAGCACAAGCGTTTTTCAAAACATCTGGAAAACGATTGGCGAAAACATTCATAAATACAAAGCGTATCCAAGGATAGTGGGCGAAACAGGCGGAAAGGATTTTGTGATAGCCCACAAATCTGCCGATGCCAAAGCCGTTGCAGTTGGCTTGGTTCGTGGAGCATTCGAGTATCAAGGCCAAAAATGTTCTGCTGCTTCGAGGGCATATATTCCTTCAAATATTTGGGATGATGTTAAAAAATATATGATTTCAGATTTGGCAGATATAAAAATGGGGCCTACAGAAGATTTCTTAAATTTTGTAAATGCTGTCATAGATGAAAAAGCATTTGATAAAATATCAGGTTACATTTCAGCTGCCAAAAGCGATCCAAGTGTAGAAGTAATTGCGGGTGGAGGTTTTGATAAATCTGTTGGGTATTTTATAGAACCCACTGTGATTTTAACCAAAGACCCAAAATATAAAACCATGTGTGAGGAGATTTTCGGTCCGGTTTTAAGTATATATGTTTATGATGAAAACACTTGGGAAGAAACTTTGGCCTTAGTAGATTCTACTTCCCCTTATGCTTTGACAGGAGCAGTTTTTTCACAAGATAGATTTGCGATTAATCAAGCCACAGCCGCTTTAGTAAATGCCGCTGGCAATTTCTACATTAATGACAAACCAACAGGAGCTGTAGTTGGTCAACAGCCATTTGGAGGAGCAAGAGCCTCAGGAACCAACGATAAAGCGGGTTCTAAACTCAATCTTTTGCGTTGGGTAAATGCCCGTACTATCAAGGAAACTTTTGTGTCGCCTACGGATTATAGGTATCCGTTTTTGGGCTAATTTAATTATACATTAATAAAAAATTTGGATTTTGGTTTTTAACCTAAATTCTATTTTTTTTTCACAATTTCACTATTTTCGCTTTTCCCCAATCAATAGAAGCCTCAGCTGTACGTATATCAACAAATTTATATTTTTTGATGAGTTTGTTGAGTTTAGATAGGCAACCTTTTAGACCATAATATGATTTGAATTTTCTGATGACATTTAATCCCGGCACCATGGGTTGCTCTGAGTCAAAATCTCTTGGATGAAAATAGGTCATCACATAATCAGAGTTTTTGGTCATCACATCTAATATTGGATATGGAAAAAGTCGAAAATATCCTCCGCCCGAAAAAATGAGGTTTTTACCAGCAAATGAAGAAAGATTTATAGGAAATTCTTTCATTCGCATGCCATCAATATCTATCCAACAAGGTTCTGCATGGCCAAACTGAGCAAAGCCACCGTGTGAACGTTCAGCGGGAAAAATAGAAGCGTCTATTTCAATTCCATTTTTTATTAAAACTTCAAAAACCCATTTGTTTTGTTCCATCAAAGAAAAACCTGGAGCACGATAGGTCCTTACTTTTTTGCCTATAACATCTTCAATAGATTTTATTGAACGCTCTAAATCTTGTTGGAAAGTCTTTCGATTTTGTTCATAAGCTAATTGGTGAAGATCTGAGTGAGTTGCGATTTCATGTCCTTTGCGATCAATTTCTTTCAAAATTTCTGGATATTTTCTAGCAACCCAGCCTAAGCAGAAGAAAGTGGCTTTTTGTTCTTCCAACATTCCATGAATTTTGTCCATGTTTCCATGCAATCTAGACTCAAATCCTTCCCACTCAGCCTCTGTTTTAGTGGCATCGTTGTCCAAAATATGGAACCATTCCTCAATGTCGAATGTCAATATTTTCATCAAAAAAACTTTTTACCAGCTTTATAAAATTCCTTTACATCTTTTCGAGTTGGGAATGTAAAATATGTCATTTCTTCGGCTGGGTTGTCAATTAATTTGTAATTTCCTTTTTGAATTAGTTCCACACTTTCTATAATACATTCCATACCTATATGCTTGGTATAATTGATTAACTCTTCCTGGCTTCTATTACCAATCTCCACTTTTTTCTGAACTAATATTGGTCCTGAGTCAATGCCTTCATCTACAAAAAAAACTGAAACTCCTGTAAACTCTTCTTTATTTTTTAATACCCAAAACGATGGCATCAATCCCCGATATTTTGGCAATAATGCGGTATGAAGATTTACACACCCATAAGTGGCAAGTTCTAAAAGTGGTTTTTTGAAAATCTGATTTCCACCTATTGACACCAGTAAATCGGGCTGAAAATCTGCTAATCTAGCCCTGCTTTCTCTACTATTTACATTTCCCTTTATTTGAATTAAAGGAATTTTGTGTTTTCCTAAAACTTTTGCAACAGAATGGCTAGGATCTAATTTTGATTTAACAAATTTAAAACTATAATAGGTAAAAAATTTAAATCCAAAGACATCAAAAGTTTTTTTCATTTTATCAAAAAAAGATTCTCTTTTACCAAACGGAGAAACTTCAAAAAGTACCGTACCAACTATTTGAGCATACTTTGGCATGCTTTTTACCAAAAAGTCTATATTTTTTCCTAAGTAAAAAGGGTCGTCCTGTGTTAATATTACTATTCTCATATTTTTATTTTTTCGAATGGTTCCGAGTTTAATCCATTCAAATTTTTATTTTATTTGTTTTTTAGCAATTGTGTGATTTTAGATAAAGGTTTCCACCAAAGGGTGTACCATTTGGGCATTAAATTGTTTATTTTCCAAGCTTTTCGGTCTTCTAGATTGGCTATAAGACGATGTTTCCATGATGCATTTGAAGTGCCGCCATTTCTCATGGTCATCAATACTTTTGGTAAATAATGGGCAGAAACACCATTTTTATATAACATACGTAGCATGAGTTCATAATCTGCAGAGCAAGTAAAATCTGTACTGTAATAGCCATACGAGTCATACACTGATTTTTTTAAGTAGAATGATAAATGAGGAGGCATCCAACCCTCTAACCAATTCTCTTTTTTATAGGGTCCAACAGTCCAGAAACGTACTATTTTATTTAGATCTTCTGGATTTACATATTGTTTGTCGCCATAAATTGCATCTGTTTTGAACTCATCAAAAGCATTTGAAACTTGAAGAAGTACATCGTTTGATGGATAAAAATCATCAGAACCAATCATGCCAATGATTTCACCCTTTGCTATTTTTAAGCCTTTATTCATAGCATCGTAAATGCCTGAATCCTTTTCAGAAATGAATTTTAAATGGTCTTTGTATTTATTTAAAATTGTTAAAGTTCCGTCTGTAGATCCACCATCAATAACTATGTATTCAATATCTTTAAAAGTTTGATTAAAAACACTTTGTATTGTTTGTTCTAGTGTTGAATCACTATTGAAACATACAGTAATTATACTAAATTTCATGAATTAATTACGTAATTTTTCTAAGTTTTTCCGCAATTTACCATATTTTTTTAATTCGAGTTTTAATTTTCAGAAAACAATAAATTCCGTTATCATGTGTTTAATTTAAAAACAAAGATTTTAATGAGCATTAAACATTTATTATTACTTCTAAGCTTTTCCCTATTTATTAACTTAAATACACCTTTTGCTCAAGATAAAATAATCAGAAATTTAGTTTTTGAAGGTGGCGGAATTAAAGGAATAGCCTATGGGGGGGCTCTAAAAGAATTAGAAAATCGAGGTGTTCTAAAAGGAATTACTCGGACAGCGGGTACTTCTGCAGGGGCAATTCAAGCATGTTTGCTTGCATTGGGCTATTCACCCGAAGAAATTTTAAATATTGTTTCAAACACCTCAGTTGAATCTTTTAATGACGATGGATTTGTAGTAAAAGCTTCAAAACGGCTTTTTAAAGAGTTTGGTTGGTTTAAAGGCGAAAGCTTTTTAAAAAAAATGGAAGATGTAATTTTTGAAAGAACAGGTAATCCAAATTTGACTTTTGCCGAACTTCATAAACTGGCTATAACGTTTCCGTTTCGAGATTTGTATGTGACAGGAAGTAATCTTTCCCAGCAAAAATTAGTAGTTTTTTCACATGAAACTCATCCAAATATGCGAATTGCGGATGCTGTAAGAGTTTCAATGTCTATTCCGATTTATTATAAAGGTATTTGGCTGGATAGACAAGGGAAGGTGTATGAGAAAAGCAATCAAAACACTGATTTATATGTAGATGGAGGTCTTCTTGCAAATTTTCCGATTGATATATTTGATAATAAAAAATATTCTGAAAACAAAAATGATGAAGCTTTTTTTAACATTCAAACCTTAGGAATGCGTTTAGAGCGTTGTTCACAAATAGATCATGAAATAAGTCATAAAGAAGGTTTAGCTCCTTTTAAAATAGACGATTTTTCAACCTATATGGCTGCTCTTTCTGGTATTATTATGCGTAATATTAGTGAACCCAATGCAAAAGATGCAGAGAGAACCATTTTTATCAATGACCTTGGATTAAGTTCCAGAGTTAGAAAAGTGCCGATAGATGAGAAAAATAGAATGGTGGTGGCTGGACAGCAAGGGGTTATCGATTTTTTTGGTAGATGAGAGAATTTCCTTTTTCATTTAGTTTGATGGAAATAATTTTTCTTTTAGCATTATCATGTTTTATAGAACATCAAATAATGGGAAGAATAGAAACAGGTTTAAAATCCTTAAATACCTTATTAAACTTGAGTGTTGATGATCAAAATGCTTTAAGCTATTGTACCAAATGAATTTCGTAAGGTCTTTCTAAATTGTTTTCAATAATTGTATCTTCATTTGGCCTAACACGAAATAAGAGATTTCCGTTATACTTCAGCAAGAGTGGAATTACCCCACTTTCAAATTCATGAAATACTTCATCTTGTCCTTAAAAAATATAAATCAGTTGGGTTATATATATCATTCTAACTATTTTAAGAAATTTTTGTTTTATTTTCTTTGTACTTTCTGAATTAACAAATCACCGATTTAATTTCCAAGGCGTTTCTAAGCTGCTCATAATTTAAAGCAAGTTGATTCATACTGCTCATAACTTGATTAGTAAATCCTTTAGAATTAGGAAATCTGGTTATAGTTGAGATATTTAATCCTCTTTTTTTAAGATAATATTTAGCGGTCATTGGATAAAAATTATGCATTACGACCATATTGTCTATGAAAAATTGTTGAGCCAAGTCTATTTGCTCTCGCTTAGAAGGGTTATTAAAATTTGTACATAACCAAACCACTAGTTCTGGAAAATAATTTCCTTGAATGCAAGACAAACCCGCAGAGCCTGCTTCTAATGATTCTACCGCGTGAGCCATATAAGCATCGTATAAACCAAAATTATGTCCCGATGTAACTTTTAATTTTTCTTTGATTTGCTTAATATCTAGACAAGTATCTTTATGATAAACCACTCGACCCGTCTTTACAAGTTCTCCTAAATGCTTAGGAGAAATGACTCTTTTATAAGGCAAAGGACATTCATAAAATCCCAAGGGTATTTTTTCTGTGAGCTCCAAAAGTTCAAGGCAATTATTTAGAAAAGTAACCTCCTCCTCTTTATCACTAGCCAGTAATGAAGCAATTCCTATCACAGCATCTACCCCAAGATCATAAACTTTTTTTACCGTTTCAGCTTGCTTAGGGATATTGCCACCAAAAGTGCCTGTTGCTACAACTGGAACTTTACCTGCTGATACGTCAATAACATGTTTAATAATGGAAAGACTTTCAGCTTCAGAAAGATTATACATCTCACTTGATAAACAATTGGCAAATAGGCCCGAAACCCCACTTTCAAGGTAAAAATTAGTTAGTAAAGTTAGTCCATGGTAATCAATGTTTCCATCATTTTTAAATGGAGTAAGCATGACAGGTACAAAGCCTTTTTTTGAAATAGACATGTTTAAAAAATAACAAATGCAATAAATTAATTCCCTAAAATCGAAACATACTTCCCAGATTGAGTTTTATGACCTTTTCTTGAAGGACTGATTAATTAAATTTTTTGAATAAAAAACTTAATGCCTTTCCTTCAAAACTAGTACAATTTAATGTATAATCTGGAAATATTATTTGGTTTAAGTGAAAAATACTTTTAAAGAATAAAATTATTTTTTTGAAAAGAAAATTACAGAAAAGGAAATTCGAATTCTTTATTATTTAAACATTGATTTATAAAAAGCTAAACCTTCTGAAGCTAATTCATCCGGACTATTGGCTAATGGTCTCCAAATTGAAGCAGCTTTGGCCAATTCTTCAGAAGGTGCACCAAATGTTTCTATTACTATTGCTCCTTCATACCCAATGATTTCAAGGGCATTTTTTATTCCAATCCAGTCCACATTTCCTGTCCCTGGAGTTCCTCTATCACTTTCATTTCCTTGAATATGGCACAATAAATCTTTGCCAATTTTAAGTATAGACGAAGCAATATTTTTCTCTTCTATATTATTATGAAATGTGTCAAGAGATATTTTTATAGCCGAATTTGAGACTTCGCTTACTAAGGATAGTGCTTGGTCTGCGGTATTAATCATATCAGTTTCAAATCGGTTTAGTGGCTCCACTCCTATTATTACCCCATTTTTTTGTGCAATTTCACCCACTTTTTGTAGATTTTCTACGCACCAATCCCGTTCTTGTTTCTTTTGTTCAGCGGGAACTATTCTCGTTTTTCCGACTGCCGAATAAACGGGGCCAGTAAAAATTGGACTGCCCATATCCGCTGCAATTTGAATACAATCTACTATATAATCAAAACCACCTTTTCTTACAGAGGCATCTATACTTGAAATATCCCTATTTGGCCCAAAAGCTCCGCTAATCGTAATTTTCAATCCCAATTTTTTGGCTATTTTTTTTAATTGAGTCCAATCAATTATGTTCTTATCTTCAACAGCCACTTCGATGATATCATATCCCATTTCGGCTACTTTATACAATAAATCAAACGATTGAGTATTAAAAGGAGACACCCAAACAAACGTACTCACTCCAAATTGAATCATAATTCATATTTAAATTTTTAAAATTTATACTAAGATTTTCAGATTAACCATGGAATCCAAGAAAGTACCTTTTTAACTACCGGTTATTTTGAGCAAAATAAGTAAATTCTATATTATTACTATCAGGAAAAATCAGGAATAGTAACTCTAATTCCCCCTTTCATAGCTGACTCATGTGCACAAATACCCGCACAAGTATAATTTGCAGCTAAAACTGCATCTACTGCTGAGTCTCTTCCCTCTAATATGGCGGCCATAAATTCTTGTACCAAGTGGGGGTGCGAACCTCCATGCCCTGCACCTTGCAAAAATGAAACATGGTTTGGGTCATCAATTTTTTCTCGCTTTGTAAAGTGCTTGATTTCTTCAATCAACATTTCATCTGTATCAGGTACATTTATTCGCTTTGCATTTTCACCACCATCAAAAATAATGTGTTCTTCGTCTTGCAATTGCTCCCATTCAAACGACATTTTGGTGCCATACACATCATAACTTTCTCTGTATTGCCTAACCACATCAAAAAGTGACCTTGTAGCTTCAGCCACTACATCCGAGTTTTTCAAAGTAAAAGTAGCTGTTTCTACAGCAAAAGGTGAGCCATACCTACTCGCTAAGTCATCACTTAAGCGACCTGAACCATGACATACCACGGTTTCGGCGGTAGTGTGATTTATTTTAAGCAATGGAGAAATAGCATGGGTTCCGTTTAACATTGGCGGATAACCCTTCCAGTATTCATCCCAACCATCCATACTCATATCTTGAATATGTGAGCCCCTTACAAACTGAATTCTGCCCAATTGCCCGCTGTCGGCTAGTTGAAGCCCGTATAAAAACTCTCTGGTATATAGAGCAGTTTCCATCATCATATATACTTTATTCGCTCTTTTTTTAGCTTCTACTATAGCTTTACAATCTTCCACTGTCATGGCCATTGGAATGGTGCAAGCGGTATGTTTGTTGGCGTTAAGCGATGCAATAGCCATTCTTGCATGATCGGGAACAGGCGTAACGATATGTATTGCATCAACATCATCCCGCTTAGGCACGTCATCATAATTTTCAAAACATAGGTTTGGATCTAGATTAAATTTTGCAGCTAAATCATCTCTAGTTTTTTTATTTCGTGTACAAATCCCCACCGCTTTAATATTAGGATGACTCTGATAGATTGGAATAAACTCTTTCCCGAATCCCATCCCAACAATGACCACTGTAATTTTTTTGTTATTCATATTCATAAAAATTGATTATTTTAAATGCTAATTTATAAGTTATTTTTTTGCCAACCATTGTACAGAATTTCTTAATAAAATCTGATAGTTAGCATAATTATGTGACTCAGCATCGTGTCCCAATGCTAAACCTACAATTCTAGCCTTGGGGTGTTTAACGATAAACACCGATGGAAATATTTCTTCAGAAGTGGAAACACTCGAGCTGGCAATAGTCTCAATTCCCAAAGCTTCTTTATCTGGAATATAATAATATCGTTCATCTTTAAGGGTAAATTTAGATTCTACCCCTTTCATTATTGGGTGTTTTGGAGCGGTAATAGTCACTTCAAAACTTCCGTATTTGTCATGGCCTCTGGAGCCACCACCAGCAATTTGCTTATTATAAATAGGCCAATCTTTCCAGTTATACCACATGGCTGCATGAGCAATTAATAATCCTTTTCCAGCATCTGCAAAATCTAAAATTGCTTTCCTGACCACTTCATTAGCAATGGGTTTGTTATTACTTAAAAATAAAACATCTGTATTTCCTAAATAAATAAGAATGGAATCTGGATCACCTACATAATTAACCGAAGCCAATCCATCACGACTTAGGGTTTCAGCATCCACATTTTTATACCATTTTATAAAATTATGCGAGGCGCCACCACCCACTATTAAGACTCTAATTGGCTTCGATGGCATTTTTGATTTTGACGAAACTTTTTGGCAATTATTAAATAATAGAATTATTGAGCTTAAAGCAAAACAAAAAATAATTTTTCTAAAAGGCTTTACGTTTGACATTTGAAAAGATTTGAATTCCATTTTTCTATTTTTTAAGGTTCATTTAAAATACTGTTATTTCACACGCATTACACCCTGCATTATGCTCCAATGCCCAGGAAATGTGCAAATAAAAGGATAATCACCTGGTAAAGCAGGGGCTATAAATTCTATCGTAACTGATTCTCCAGGGTTTACTAATTTAGTCGCCGCTAAAATTTCTGACATAATGGGCACATAATTTTTTTCAACCGCCTTTGGATCCTGAGCCATCAAGTCAGCCGTTTTTCCAACTTTTTCCTTTGTTCCTTTTTTGCAAATAACCAAGTTATGTTGCATATTATCTGGGTTTTCGAGAGTCAATACCACGGGAAGTCCTGCTTTCACAATAATTTCTTTCAAATCATATTTCATTTGCTCGGGAATAACTTTTATGTTTATTACCGTAATGTTTTCAGAAGTCGTTTTTATCTTTTCTGGTTTTACAATTTCTATAACAGGGTTTCTTACCTCGAAAGTAGCATTTTGAATAGTACCAACAAAATCAAAAGGAGAAGAATATGCCTGACTGTAAAAACTTATAGAATTTTCATTTTCTATATCTCTTAAATATCTTACCTCATGGTTGAGCAGTTTTTTGAATAGAAATGGAACTTTCCCCTCCGCACTATTTTTTCCATCAATCTCTAATCGAATAATCCCATCCTGTAAAATTTTACATTCAAAATAAAATTGTTCTGGTAATGGGTCTTTGGTTGCCACAGCATAAATTTTATCATCCTGCTTGAGTTCTATCGTTAGCTTATTGTTTTTAATATATAGTCCAAACCCTTCCTCCTTTCCCCCTTGTCCTGCAATAAACCCTTCTAAATCTCTTCTGTCTTTTGTGATTTTTCCTTTTATTATTATCTCCTTATTTTCCACGTTGGGAGAAATTGGGAATGAATTTCTGCGTTGCAAAACATAAATTTCATTTGTAATCCCTTTGGTTACTTTATGGCTCAATTTGTTTTCGTTTTCAGAGGTTGGAGGTGGATAATTGCTAGCTTCTTTTAAAAACCCTTCTCTATGGGCAGATGCTGCAACAAACAAGGCCTGACTTATCCATTCGTCATTTTCATTATTTGGTTTTAATGATGCTTGATATAGAGCTGCCCCAGCTAATTCAGAATTTCGCATTTCAGATATAGCTAGCATTGCAGACATCCTAACATTTGCATTTAAGTCGTTAAGGATATCATTTTTTTGAATGTGTTCTAATGTCAAATCTGTTTTTGGTAATGTTTCTATAGCAGCTTTGCGTACGCCTGGGGCTGGATGTTTTAAAGCAGCATATACAATATCAAGTGCCTCTATATTTAAACCTGATAAAGCATTCAAACCATGCAAAGTCCAAATGGCATGAATAGCAGGGCTGTTTAGACCTATTTCATCTACTTTTTGATCTGCTATTATTTTGAATACCTCTGGAATTACTGACTGATTCCCAGATTCAACAATAAGACGTTGAGCGGTCATACGCCAAAACATATTGTCACTTTTTAATGCGTTTAATAAGCCCGAAGTATTAGTAGCAGATAAGCTCATAGGTTCATAAGGCTTTGATTTTTTATACACTACTCTATAGATTCTTCCAAAATTTATGTCTCTCAAAGGACTGATAAATGCGTTTCCTTGTCCTCTTGGTTGCTCTTTAAAAGGCAAAACATTAAGTGATGGGGCTTGACGTTCAACAAAAACATTATGTTGAATGATAAAGTTGTACCAATCAGCTACCCATAAAGCACCATCTGGCCCAACTTCAGCATGTACAGGCCCTGCCCACTCGTCAGAACTTGCTAGAAAATTCCAGCCATCTTTCTCGGCGAAACCTGCTCCTTTTGGTTCTATTATAGCATTATGAATTAGCCTAATGGTAGGTTCACAAATAAAAGCTACTCTATTCCAATAGGTTTTTGGGAAACTACGAGCAGTATAAAAATGATGGCCAGCCGCTGAAGTAAAACCACCTACTACATCAACTTGTCTTAAATTTGGTGTTAATGTATGAGCATCATAATGGCCGTCAATCTTTTGAACAGATAATAATGAAGAACCAGGAATGCTCCTTTGCATTACTTTTCCCGACATGGAATAAAATGCGCTGTGTGTATTATTTGCCGTAGAAATAAACACGTTGTTGTCCTCCGTTAAGCCTAATCCCCAAGTATTGTTACTAGTATTGCCTAAAAAATCAAAATTTGTACCATCAGGATTTAAGTTATAAACTCCTGTTCTAAAACTCAGCGTTTTGCCATCTTTAGTTTTTCCATTAAATCCAGACCCAACTACACCCCAAATTTTATTATTAAAGCCATATTGTAAATTAGAAGGTCCAAAATGTGTGTCCAATTTATCCCATCCTGTCATAATATTTTCTCTTATATCGGCTTTGTCATCGCCATCTGTATCTTTAAGAAAAACAAAATGAGGGGCCATAGAGACAATAATACCTCCATTGGCAAAAACCATACTGGTTGGAATATTGAGCTTATCAGCAAAAACCGTAAATTTATCGGCTTTCCCATCGCCATCTGTATCTTCACATATTTTTATGCGGTCGTTGGCAGCTCCATCTGTTTCTAAAAAAGTATTGGGATAATCTACCGATTCTACTATCCAAAGCCGTCCTTTTTCATCCCATGACATCGCAATAGGATTTACAATGTCCGGTTCTGCTGCAAATAATTTTACTTCAAAATCAACTGGAACTTGCATTAATTTCATGGATTCTGAAGGCTGCAGAGCATCTTGCATTTTTGGCACTAGATGCCTTTTGGTATAATCTGAAATAGTAATTCCAGAGGATTCATAAATATCTACATTGGGAATAGCTAAATTTGAAATATCTTTTTGAACATTTTCACCAATCGCCCAAAGAATCCCACTATTTACCAATTTATGAAAACCAGGATTTTTCCATGTACTATCATTATGCCCATATGCTGTATAAAAAACCCTTCCTTTCCCTTGCTTTCTTACCCAAGTATAAGGCTCTTGCCTGGCACCATCTTGACGTGTCATTAATACGGTCATGTCAGGATTAATATTTTGATGAATATAGGTTTCATCCCAAGTAGTTGTGAACTCAGAAATCGCTTTAGTAACAGGATGATTTTTATCCACTATTGTGGTGGTAAAAGCCCCTTGTCCATGTGATTTAAATTGACCACCAATCGTTTTGATATACCAATTGGAGTTTTTAAAACAACCTGAAGCGGAGTGCAGGGGAATTAAACCTTTTCCACTTTCTACAAATTCTTTCATTGCATTCTCCTGGCTAATTGAAAGGGAGTCGTGGTTTGCATAAATAATTAATCCATCATAATGACTAAGATTTTCTGTATTTAAGTCGTTGAGTTCCACGGTATATGTTAAATTAATACCTTGCTTGAAAAGAGAAATCGCCAACCAAGGTGCATATCTTCCAGAATCATGATGTTTGCCTTTATTTCCTAAAAACAATACCTCACCTCGCTTTTCAGTTAAATGATTTATACTTATTGAACCAGAACTTGCCTTATTTACACAAGAAGAAAATAAAAGGCTTGATAGTAAAAGAATACCTACAAAAAGACGCATTTTTTTAAGTTTATTAGTTTAAGCAAATTGTAAATAAATAATAATTAATCTGAGGAACTATGAATAAATAAACTATTCATATTTACTTGTTATTTTGAGTATTTTTTATATTGTTAGTTCCTAACCAGACTTGTTGCGTAAACGCTCCATTTACAGCAGCATCCCATACTTCGACTCTAACCCACGTTCTATTCTTCAAATTAATTGGTAGCTTAAATTGCTTATTCCCAAATGCTTTTGTCGAAGTCAAATCTATTCGTTCTCTATAAACTTGTTTTCCATCCCCAGAGATTATTTCAATAAATGTGAGCGGAAAAGTCCAATTTATTTCTATTGAAATTGTTGCTTTCCCATTATTTGGCAACTTTAAAGTTTCTCCAGCTCCTTTACCATTAATGCTAAAACTTGGCAGCATGATTTCTCCCGTGGAAACAAAAAACTTACCTTGTTTCATCACATCCAATATAGGTTGCCACCCATCTTTAAAGTTTGGCAAATTATCCATTTGAAGATAATTTACATTCAAATGAGCATAGGTTTCATTTTCAGGTTCCATTGAAAAAATATCAGCCTCAGCAATAACATGTTTTTTTAATCCCCAATTAGCCATATCGTCCATAAGATCCAGCACTCTAGGGCTCAGTCTTGGCAATGATAAATCGGCAGGAATGTTTTTCCATGCTGCACCTAAAAAATGGTCTGATTTAAAAAATGCTTCTTCTTTATATTTATCAGGAAACCCTGTTGAACCCTTGGTGCGTGCGTGAGCTGTCCAAGCCAATCCATTTTCCACTTCCAATAGTTTCAGCATATCATGTTTGTCACCGATTCGATATACTTTTCCATAAATTGGATCTTCACTTAAAAAAGGCATATCCGGCTTTCTTGACATAATCCAATATACTGGTTTAGGAAAAAAATCAAGCCAATGTCCACCAAAAAAATTGTTAGGTTCTTCACCAGGTAATAATAAAAAATTAGCGTCTGACAGACGGCTACATTCACCAAAAAGTGTTTTTAATTCTATTAAGCGTTGGTCATCAGGACCTTTAGGATGGCCAGGGCCATGAAATTCGGCTAAATGCACTATGTTTACACCAGAATTTTTAAAAACTTTTACAAAATTGGGTATCTCTGGAACTGGTTTTCCTGCCAAAACCGTTTTCATAGTATGCTCATTATGAAAATGACTCGACATCGTTTTATAACCAGCTACCTCCGGATATTTGTCATTATGTGTAAATAGCTTTACTTCATTTAACAATATAGCTGGGGGGTCTGTACTAAGCATACAGAAAAAATTTAATCTTTGATTTGTTCTCGGAGGAGCATTAACCCAAGGAACCCAACGCTTATCTCCCATAGGATCTTGTCTAATTCCGATACCGAAGGTAGGCAAAAGACTTTTGTAATTTGTTCCATACCAAGTGAAATCAAGATTATAGGCTTCATCTAATGGATAAAAATATTGATGAGGGGCAGGAAAAACTGCCAGACTTCCATAGGCATTCGTACCAATAATTGTTCGGAATTTTACGGCCTGAGCTTTATTACTCAGACTTATATCTGCATCAATAGATTGCATTTGATTATTGGTATCGGCCCAAGCTATTTTTTCCCAAATGGGCTGAGAAGTCACTAAACCTGCATCATAGAGTATGGCCGTTGAATCTTTTTCAGTGGAAACTACTGCGGCTACATTAAATAATGGAGAACCATTATAAAGTGTAAGTTCAAGATTTCCAGAAAATGTGGGCGTATTAAGCTCAGAAATAATAAGAATAGTTCTCGAACCAATAGTTTTTACCAAAACTTCTTTTTTCGATAAGCTTATAGCATAAGAAGTATTGGGTCTCTTGTTGGTTTTATCAAAAAAAATATTCCACCCGTTTTGAGATATTAAATCTCTTTTACCCACAGTAAGTACAAATGCCGGATCAAGGTCTTTAGCAATTTGCTTTGTAATATTATCTTTTATTATACTTATACTTCTAAAAAGTGGTTTATCGGTTTCCATATCAAGAACCAATTCTCCTAATTGCTTATTTCCAGTAGGCCAGTTAATTTTTAATAGATTTTCTTTTATAACTAGCTTGGTTTCTCCTTTATTTTTGTATTCTGAAACATCAACTTGTATTTGAGCTTTACCCAAAGAACAAATCAATATTAAAAAAACAAGCCAGCAAAGCCTCATAATTAGATATTCAAAAGAAAAAGTTAAATAATTCTACTTTAACAAACTTGCTAAACTTGTAATTGTTCAATTTATCCATTTCGTTTATATCGATTAATTAGGGTCTAAGGGAAATTTTAAGAGATTATTTATCAGACTTTTAAAAATAAAAAATCTCAAAATAATTCAAACAAATTGAATATTTGAGAATTTTTTTTGTAAATTACTGCTACCAAACTATAATTACAAATCGAAGATACCCTGTTTTCTCTAGACTCCCTATATTCTCATAAATTTAATTTTTTCAAGAACCAAACTGATTTAGGGAAACTGTATCAGACTATACCTTGGGATGCTATTTCGGCTAGTTTTAAACTTCAAGCAGACCCTAATTAAACCCAAATTCTAATGCGTAATTTGGGTTTAAATTCGAATTAGTAAAAATTAAAAACAATCCTATAGAAAGCCGAAAAAAAATGGCTACTTTGGTTGTTGAAAAAAGAAGGAATCGGACTGGCGACCCAGATTTTGTTTTGGGAAGAAGGCTATCATGAGAAGAAATTTATTCGGAGGAGTTTTTTATGACTAAACTCAAATATATTCACATGAATCCAGTGAGGGATGGTATAGTTTTGAAAGAAGAACAATATTTAAACAGCAACTGTGGTGATTATTATGGTACAAGAGTTGGATCCATTTTATTGGAAAAACTATGAAACGGATTGGAAATCCTTATTATCTAGCTTCGACATCGGGAAGATGTCGAAGAGCGGAAAAACGTTAGTCAGAAGTTTAGAAATCTACATTACGGACACGTACAGACAAGAACACCGACAATTATGTTAGACACTTCTTGACAGTGCCGACTGACAAATAAAATAAAAAGTGGAGACCAGCGACCACTTAAAAAACGGGGCGACACCGAAAAGCCATACGAGTAGGAAATTTAAAATGTATTACAATGAAAAATTTAAAACTCTTACTGACAATTATTCTAACAGGACTTTTTGCATTTACAATAAATGGCTGCAAAAAATGTAAGGACGAAGACCCGAGGGCAAGAATTATTAATAATGGCACACAAAAAGCCGATGTTCAGGTTAAAACATCAGCCGGTAATACTATAAATATAAATAATGTTGCACCAGGAACATCTTCTTCATATAGTAGTTATGCCGCAGGACAAATTACTTTTACAATCAATGTGGCTAATACAAATTATGTAAAAACTGTTGAGGTAGGAAAGTGTAATGACTATGACATTGCTATTGATGCACGTAATAATATTACAGTGACACCTATTGACAGGAATAAATGACGGACTATTAAACAAAAGCTAAATATGACCAGTTGACAGAAATGCCGCTCTTCGACATGTTCCGATAGTCAATGGAGTACGACAGTTCGAACATTGCGAGCGTAGCGCTGTCGAAGCTAGATAAATTAGGATTTGTAATCCTGAAGGGGTAAATTTAATTTCAAATTTGAGCATTTAAGATGGCATACGAATACAGCATAAAAGACCAACATGCAGTGTATTTTATTACTTCGAGTGTTCACCAATCGGCTGATGTATTTACTAGAAAAGAGTATTATGACATTATAATTGAAAGTTTGAAGCATTTCAGGCATTGACACAAAAAGAAAAACGGTTTGAAAATATTTGCTTGGGTCATAATGAGGTAATCATATTCACTTGATAATTCAAAGCGACAAAACAGCTTTGCGTGATATTGTTAGAGATTTCAAAACCGGGCTGGCGAACCAGTTTACAGCCGCTAAAATTATAAAAGCCATAGCAAACAATCCTAGAGAAAGCTAAAAAAAATGGCTATTTTGGTTGCTGAAAAAAGAAGGAATCGGACTGGCGACCCAGATTTGGTTTTGGGAAGAAGGCTATCATGGAGAAGAAATTTATTCGGAGGAGTTTTTTATGACTAAACTCAAATATATTAACATGAATCCCCAGTGAGGGCTGGTATAGTTTTGAAAGAAGAAGAATTATGGTACAAGAATTGGACCCATTTTATTGGAAAAACTATGAAGACGACTGGAAAACAATTTGATGCTGTAAAATTTATGCGTCAACAACGAGACAAACTGAGCGAAAAGTTGTCTAAGATGACTAAAGCGGAAATTATAGAATATTTCAAAAGACGAAAAACTGAAACAACAATAAAACCTTGTGCATAGAATTGGTTTATTGTAGCGTAGACTTTTATACACTTCGACTGTTTTGTAGTTGTTCCTTGACAGAAAATCGCCCTAGTACCTAACATAAAATACACAATACCTTAGCCGACACACTGAAAAAGCCAATCGCACGGCATCACATATTTGACCGTTTCAACGAGACACTTTATATGAAAAAACAACTGTTACTATTTACAATTTTTGTTATTGTTCAACAAAATCTTGTTAGCGGTCAACAAACTAATAAGCAACCTATAGTTCAAGAATCTATTAAACTTGAGACTGACAAAATCTTTGACAAGTTAGTTCAAGTTAGAAGAGGCTTTCACGAAAACCCTGAATTAGCAGGTAAAGAAAAGCAAACTCAAGAAACCATAAAAAAGTATTTGTTGAACTTGGGACTTCAAGTTAAAACAGACATCTACGGATACGGCATTGTTGGCATTTTAAAAGGAGGTAAAAAAGGTAAGAGAATCGCTTGGCGAGCCGAAATGGACGCACTACCAAATAATTTTCCTGATAAAGTTGATTTCAAATCTAAGATAAAAGGGGTTCAGCATGGTTGCGGACACGACATACACATGGCAATAGCATTGGGAATAGCCGAAGTCCTTGCAAAAAATAAAAAATCTTTGAAAGGAACAGTCTATTTTATTTTTCAACCTGAGGAAGAAACATTTATCGGAGCAAAAAAAATGATTGACAGCGGTTTACTTTCCAAAATAAACCTAAATGAAATTTACGGATTACACGTAACAGCATTACCGGTTGGACAGATAATGGTTAAGTCGAATGAAGTATATGCATATCAAAAAAAAATAAGAATTAAACTTAAAAAAGAGTTATCTAATGAAAAAGTAAATGAATTGACAAAAAATATACACAGTTTTTTATCTCGTACAAGTAACGACAGCAAACCTTGGGAAATACAAAATATTGGAGACCCAAAAATTGGACTTATGAACCCCAATACAATTTTCAAAGATTATTTGATAATGGACAAGAATTTTAACACCTATTCTAAAAACAATACATTCTTCCTTGAAGCATATTTATACGAGACTAATTCATCTAAACTGAAAGAAATTATTCCTAAAATAAAACAACTAATAGAAACTAGTAATTATAAAAACGAACTAATTTCTGTTTCTTTTATACAAGAAAATCAAACCGTTAATAATGACAAAAAATTAACAGACATTGCAGTAAAAACCCTTGACAATATGTATGGTCAAGGGTTCATAGTTACAGACTATGGACAAGTTCCGTTTTTTAATGATGATTTTGCATATTTTCAACAAAAAGTTCCAGGTGTTTACTTCCTTCTTGGAGGTTCTAACATAAAAAAAGGAATTATTGCAATGAATCATGCACCGAATTTTGAAGTTGATGAAGAGTGTATAAGAACAGGGGTTTCAAGTTTCTCAAACTTAATTTTTGAAAGACTAAAAAACTAAATACGAAAGAAGAAACGACAGCTAACATTCGGTTTGGCAATATGGCGGGGCGACGAATATATTCTCAATTTCTGTTCGCTACTCAGTTTCAGCCGAGGCATAACGACAAACTATAGTTTTTAATATCAACTTAAGTAACTTTATTGGTCTCAAATAAAGTTAAAACTATGCAATTTATTGCATCTCACTTTAGTTTCTAAAAATTTTATAGCTTTGTGTTATGGAATTTCAAAGAATTGGAGGACATACAGTATCTCGATTGACTGCTCACATTGTATGGTCAACGAAATATAGATATTCAGTCTTGGAAGGTGATATTAAGATACGTTATCGAACAATATTGATACAAATATGCGAGGCAGAATGGGTACAGATTATGAAGGGAGTTGTATCAAAGAATCATATTCATATGCA
>JANOMP010000014.1:0-16080 GCA_031420365.1 Cytophagaceae bacterium | reverse complement strand
AGACAAAAAGCAATACAACAAAGGGGTGAAAATTTCAGATGAAGAACTGGAAGACATAAGGATTGATAGAAACAATTTTAGAGGAGAATGGAATTATATAATTTCACCTAAATTGTGAAAGTTATTTATTGACAATACCTAAGTATCTAAATTCAATAGGAAAAGGCAAAATACATGATTACGATTTAGGTATTTCATTGTCACAAATAGGAAGTACTTTAATTAAGTTTTTGCTAATAATATCTCCATTTATTGCTTTGACGCTCACTAGAATACTTTCGCCTCAAACAGCTGCCACGCCGGCAAGTATTGTCTGTTTTTTACTTTTTATTTGGTTCTTTAAAAAAGAAAAAGGGAAAATTGCCTTTTATAAATCAGATATTTTCTATGCTGGTATACTTACTTCTTCCATGATTTGGATAATGTTTTATTTTGCTTAAATGTTATGAAACTTTACATATAATCAAACTTTTCCTTAAATTTGGTCGTTTATGTTTCAAATGAAAAAAACGATATCATTTCTTTTATTAATTTTCATGCTCGGTTTTATTGCCAAGCCTTTTGAGGTGTATGCCTGTGGTACAGATTCAAAAAAACTTGAAAGTAATGTTAATAAAGGTTGTTGTTCTAAAAAATCGAAATGTTGCTGTGCTGAAAGCTCAAAAAAAGAAGAGAATAAAAAAGAGAAGGATTGCGAAGGAAAATGCTCAAAAATTTCTTGTAGAGTTCAAGTAAACAATTACGTTCCTAACGCATCTATTTGCATGCAACTAATCAAAGAAAGTAAAGCTTTCGATATTCAAACTAATAATTTCCAATACCAAGAAATCACTATTTCCACTGGTTTCTTTTCTATTTGGTCCCCACCTAATATAGGTTAATTTAAATCTTGCTTGGATAAGACTGCCCAAACCGATTTTTATTTGGTGGTTTTAGCCAATTATCACCCTTTTTCTCTAAATATTTTCTTAAAATTAATTTTCAAATAAAATGAAATCAACATTATTGATAGCAATTTATATGTTGTTAGCTACAACCCAATTATTTGCAAAAATAAAAAATGCAAAAACTGAAACAGTAAAAATCTATGGTAACTGTGAAATGTGCAAGGCTACCATTGAAAAAGCAGGAAATCTAAAAAAAATTGCCCTTGTTGATTGGGACAAAGAAAGCAAAATGGCCACTATTACCTACAACTCCAAAAAAACGACACAAACGGATATTTTGAAGCGAATAGCTTTGGCAGGGTATGATAGTGATCAGTTCCTTGCACCAGATGATGCCTACAATGGACTTATGGATTGCTGTAAATATGAGAGAACTGCCAAAATAGCCGTAAAAACCGATCTCCCTAAAGGATCAATTATGGTAAAAGAAAAACAAAATGGTATTAAAGAAGAACATGTTGGCCACACTATGCCAATGGAAAAGAAAGCCGACGAACATATTAGCCCCACTATTCCAATACAAACAACTAAAGAAGCAGATCAAATGCAAACCGTTTTTAATAGCTATTTTGAAGTGAAAGATGCTTTAGTATCAACCAATGCAAGTGCTGCTGCAGCAAAAGGTGCTTATTTAGTAAGCTCTTTAAAAGCCATCAAAATGAATGAATTAGCAATGGATGTGCATATGGTATGGATGAAAGTGATGAAAGAACTAGAATCCGACGCCCAGAAAATAGCCAGCAACAAAAAAGTAGAAGATCAACGTAAGGCTTTAATTCTAGTTACAAAAAACATCTATGCTTTAATGAAAGTGGCTAAAACTGAAACACCAACGTATTATCAGTTTTGTCCAATGGCAAATGGAGGCAAAGGTGCCAATTGGTTAAGCAAAGAAAATGAAGTTAAGAATCCATACTACGGTTCAATGATGATGAGTTGTGGCAGTACGGTGGAGACTATAAACTAAATTATTTTTTTTGAAAATTACTGAAAATGAAAAGGAAACAATTTATTAAGAATTTAGGATTTGGAACATTGGCTATTGCTACAAGTGAAAGTTTGCTTTCCTCCTGCATGGCTGGTATGGACCATGGAACCTCTGTGGCTCCAATTGTGGCTGATGGAGAATTTAAAACCGCATTAAAAATACCTGAAACTATTAATGCGAGTTCGACATTGGTGGCTCAAAACACACAGGACACTATCATGAGTACATCAAAAGTAGATGTGTTGGGGTACAGAAACGGACTTTTAGGACCCACTATTCGGGTTCAAAAAGGTGGAGAGGTGAATATTCCGTTCCAAAACAAAATGAAGGAACTTACCAATATCCACTGGCACGGTTTGGTTATTCCAGATACTATGGACGGTCACCCAGACCAAATGATCATGCCCAACGAAAGTTTCAATTTTAAATTTACTGTTGCTCAGCAGGCTGGCACCAACTGGTACCATCCACATATTCATCAGCTTACTGGCAAGCAGGTTACGCAAGGTTTGTCTGGACTTTTTATTGTTGAAAGCCCCGAAGAAAAAGCACTGAATCTGCCTTCAGGGAATTTTGAAGTGCCTTTGATAATTCAAGATAAACGATTAAATACCGATGGCACCATTAAGTATAGCCCTACTATGACGGAGGTTATGACTGGTTATATGGGTGAGAATGTTTTGGTAAATGGCACAAATAAACCATTTCTTGAAATTTCTACTAGGTTTTACCGATTTAGAGTTTTAAATGGTTCCTCTGCTCGAATATATAATTTAGCATGGAGCAATGGAGCTGATTTTTACGTAATTGGCTCAGATAGCGGTATGTTAGGTGCACCCGAAAAAGTAAAAAAAGTTCTACTTGGAACGGGTGAAAGGATTGATATTTTGGTGGACTTTTCGTCGTTAAAAGTTGGAGAAATGGTTTATTTAATGAGTGAAATTTTTAATACAATGGGTAATTCCCAAGGGAATCAGCCATTCAAAATAATGAGTTTCAATGTTACCAAACAAGAAGCAGACGCCTTTAAATTACCACTCACTTTAATTCCATTCAACAAAATCCAGAACAGTAACAAAACTAGAACTTTTGCCCTTACGATGGATATGAAGAATATGAGTGCCGGTATGCACAAAATAAACGGAAAAGTATTTAAATCTGATAGAATAGATGAAGCGGTAAGTTTGGGCACTACAGAAACTTGGGAGTTTGACAATTCTACTGGAGATGAAGCCCACCCTATGCACATGCACGGGGTGATTTTCCAAGTAGTGTCAAGATCTGGTGGTCGAGGAGCAATCCTACCTCACGAAAAAGCTTGGAAAGACACTGTAATGATTGGTCCTAGCGAGAAAGTTAAAGTAATTATGACTTTTGCTCAAAAAGGAAAATTTGTATTCCACTGCCATAATCTTGAGCATGAAGATGATGGCATGATGTTAAATTTTGAGGTGAAATAAATGCATCTTTACATCAAAAATATGGTTTGCAATCGCTGTAAAATGATGGTGAAAGCTGTGTTAGAGAAACTCGGCCTTCTCCCCATTTCAGTTGAGTTAGGCGTAGTTGAGCTTCAAGAATTGAACATTGATAAACAACAAATCAGTAGTTTACTGAAAAATTTAAAACTCTTGGGTTTTGATCTGATTGAGGATAAAAATAATAGGCTTGTAGAACATATAAAAAACTTAATTGTTGATTTAGTTCATAATAAAAACAACGAGATCAATAGCAATCTATCTGATTATCTCACTGATAATTTGCACCAAGATTACCATTCAATCAGCCATCTTTTTTCGGAAATCACAAACACTACAATTGAAAAATATTTTATCAATCAGAAAATCTAAAAAGTAAAAGAATTGTTGATTTACGACGAATTAAACTTAAATGAAATAGTTAACCTGCTTAATTACAATAGTATAGCACATTTGAATAATCAATTTAAAAAGGTAATGGGCTTTTCCCCTTCTCATTATAAAAAATTGGAAACTAGAAACAGGATTCAAATTGATAAAATATAAAAAATGCAAATTTTAAACAAAATTGTGTAACAAATTAATGAAGTAAAATTTCGAATTTTGTATGGTAGAAACGAATCTATAAATAAATTACATAAAAATGAAAAATTTAAAATTGTTCAAAAAAGCTATGATGCTAATTATGATTTCCGTAATAGCATTCCCAGCCATTGGATTTGCCCAAGCTAGAAATTATAAGCACCCAAATCAAATTATTATTGACAATAATGGTAAAATTAAAAAGGATGGAGTTGAGATTGGATATATTTCAAAAAGTAATGAAATATTTGATACGGAAGGCCATAAAATAGCATATACCGATAAACATGGAAATTTGGTTGATGGTGCAGGCAAAATAATGGGGAGAATTGGCAAGGATGGTAAAACTTTAAAAAACTTAAATGGCGATTTGCTTATTAGTGTAAAAGACAATGGCACCACTTGTGATGTTTTTGACGCCAAGGGCAAAAAAATAGGAAATGTACATTCCAGCTATAAAGGTATGGCTTGTGTGTTGCATTGTTTTAATAACAATATGAGTATGGAAAATCATTCAAAAGCATCAGCTACTGATAAATTTGCTTGCCCAATGCACCCAGAAATCACTGGTAAAGAAGGTGAAAAATGCAGTAAATGTGGAATGAAATTAAAAAAAAGTTGAAATTAATTGAGAGAAATGACTCATACTTATAGAGTTTCCGGGATGACCTGTAATGGCTGTAGAAGCCATGTGGAGAAAACTTTGTCAAATGTTGAAAGTGTTTACCAAGCATCAGTGGATTTGGTAAATGCCAAGGCTACAATTAGTATGGAAGGCCATATTGACTTGGGAAAATTTCAGGAAGCCTTGAGGAATGATGGGGATCGATATGGGATCTTTATGGAAGGAAAAGCTCCACCTATACAATCAAAAAAAGAAGAGCCCAAAGGATCTGGAATTGGATTATTTTATTGTCCTATGCACTGTGAAGGAGATAAAACCTACGAAAAATATGGAGATTGCCCTGTTTGTGGGATGGATTTGGTAGAAGGAAAGAGTATTACAAAAGGCAATACAAAATACACCTGTCCAATGCATCCTGAGGTGGAAAAAGATGAGCTAGGGGAATGCCCAATTTGTGGGATGGGCCTTGTGCCCATGCTGAGTGGTGATGAAGAAGAAGTAGATGAAAACTATAAAAATCTACTTAAGAAATTTTGGATAGCTATTACTTTCACCTTACCTATTTTCTTAATCGCAATGTCCGAAATGGTGCCAAATAATCCTCTATATGATATTTTAGATCAAAAATCTTGGAATTGGGTGCAATTTGGACTTTCTATACCCGTAGTGTTTTACGCCACTTTTATGTTTTTCAAAAGAGCTTGGACTTCTTTGAAAACAATGAACCTTAATATGTTTACGCTTATCGGAATTGGTTCAGGCATTGCATGGGTTTTCAGTATTGTCGCCCTCTTATTTCCCGATTTATTTCCCCAGGATTTTAAAACGACCGATGGTAATGTGTATGTATATTTTGAAGCCACTACCGTTATTTTGACTTTGGTATTGTTGGGCCAGTTGCTCGAAGCTAGGGCTCACAATCAAACAAGTGGAGCCATCAAAGAACTCTTAAAACTTGTGCCAGCTATAGCCACTTTGTTTGAAAATGGGGTAGAAAAAATCATTGCTATCGATCAAATTAATGTTGGGAATCTATTAAGGGTAAAGCCTGGAGAAAAAATCCCTGTAGACGGTGAACTTATAGAAGGGCATAGTAGCATTGACGAATCTATGATAACGGGAGAGCCTATTCCAGTAGATTTGGTAGTTGGAGACAAATTGAGTTCTGGAACAATAAACGGAACCAGGTCTTTTTTAATGAAAGCTGAAAAAGTAGGTGCGGACACTCTCTTGTCGCAAATAATTCACATGGTAAATACTGCAAGCCGATCTAAAGCCCCTATTCAAAAACTAGCAGATAAGATTTCTAAACACTTTGTGCCAATTGTTCTGCTTATTTCGGTGATCACATTTGCTGTTTGGGTTATTTTTGGACCAGATCCTGCCTATGTGTATGCTTTTGTAAATGCCATTGCAGTATTGATTATTGCTTGCCCTTGTGCTTTAGGATTAGCAACGCCTATGTCAGTGATGGTGGGTGTAGGACGTGGGGCTCTTTCAGGTATTTTGATAAAAAATGCCCAAGCCCTCGAGAAAATGGACAAAGTAAATACGCTGATAGTAGATAAGACAGGTACAATCACCGAAGGAAAACCATCCGTGGAGAAATTAGTAGCCACCCAAAAAGAAAGTGAGAGTGATTTACTACAATACATTAGCTCTTTAAACCAATACAGCGAGCATCCACTAGCCGAAGCAGTAGTAAAATATGGTAAAAATAATAAGGTTTCGCCTACCAAAGTCAATGATTTTGAAGCCATTGCTGGCAAAGGCGTAATTGGAACTGTGGAAGGTAAAAAAGTTGCCTTGGGCAATGTCAAATTGATGGACCAATTTTCTATACCCATAAATTCAAATCTATCAGAACAGGTAAAATCTGAGCAAGAAAAGGGTAAAACGGTTTCTTATATTTCGGTTGATGGCGAAGCCGTAGGTTATGTCACTATTTACGACGCCATCAAGAAAAGTAGCCAAGAAGCAATAAGGGTATTACAAGAAAAAGGAATTGAAGTGATAATGCTGACTGGTGATAATAAAAACACAGCAAAGGCTGTAGCGGAGCAACTAAACCTAAAGCATTTCAAAGCTGAGTGCTTACCAGAGGACAAACTCAATGAAATAAAAATTCTTCAAGAGCAAGGTAGGGTTGTTGCCATGGCTGGAGATGGAATAAACGATGCTCCAGCCTTAGCACAGTCAGATGTGGGTATTGCCATGGGAACAGGTACTGATGTAGCCATTGAAAGTGCGACCATCACTTTAGTAAAAGGTGATTTACAAGGGATTGTAAAAGCCAAAAATCTCAGCCATAAAGTGATGCGCAACATCAAGCAAAACTTGTTTTTTGCCTTTATCTATAATGTCTTGGGAGTGCCAGTAGCAGCGGGAATGCTCTATCCCTTTTTTGGCCTTTTGCTTTCGCCCATGCTAGCGGCATTGGCCATGAGCTTTAGTTCGGTTTCTGTTATTACCAATGCTTTAAGACTTAGGTCAATTAAGTTATAATATGGAAAATAAAAAATACATTCCTGCCCTTGGATACGATGTCCTGACTGCTTATTATGATATCGCCATCAAACTTACCATGCCCGAAAAGAAATTCAGACGAATATTGGTAGAGGAACTTAGCCCAAAGGATAATGAGCGAATTTTGGAATTTGGATTTGGAACAGGTCAAAACCTGCTTCTTGCCTCAAAATTTAATGAAAAAGCTATTTTTACAGGCTTAGATATTGACCCTAAAGTACAACAAATAGCTGAACATAAACTCAAGAAAAACAATTTGGAAATACCTCTTAATTTATACGACGGTAAAACTTTTCCTTTTCAAAAAAACACATTCGACAAAGTGTATAGCTGTTTGGTGTTTCATCAATTAGATGCCGAAACAAAATTGAACTGCCTAAAAGAGATAAAAAGGGTTTTAAAGCCTGGAGGTCACTTAGTCATTGCTGATTGGGGAAAGGCAAAGAACTTTTTAATGCGTTTCATGTTTGGTTTTGTTCAATTATTAGATGGTTTTAAAACTACTAACGACAATGTAAGAGGACTAATGCCAAATTTCATTGCAGATGCAGGGTTTAATCAAGTTTCAATTTCAAAATCAATCAATACTGTGATAGGTTCTTTTTCATACTTTAAAGCTAACAAACCATGAAATATTTAAAATGGATTTTCAAGAAGATTTCGGGCGGCGTTCCGCTTATAAAAAAATGTTGTCAATAATTTAAAATCTAAATAAACAAAATGAAAAATGTAATTATCTCGGTGATTCTGTTAGGTACCGCTTTGGTTTCTTGCAATCATAAATCAACCGATTCTAAGGCTGATATTGGAACATTTGCAGCAGATTCAACACAATTGTATGCATGCTCTATGGATCCAGAAATTACTGGCAAAAAAGGCGAAAAATGTTCAAAATGTGGCATGGATTTGACTGAGCCAGTGGCAAAGAAGTAGATCCTTAAAAAACAGTATGAAAAAAGTAGAATTTCACAGAAAAATAAGAAAAACGCATCGTTGGTTGGGTTTAATCTTAGGCATTCAGTTTTTGTTTTGGACGGTGGGTGGTCTGTATTTCAGTTGGTCAGATATGGACGAAGTGCATGGCGATCATCAAAAAGCACATGTACATCCCTTGACTGTGGATTTAACTTTAGCAAATCCAACATCCATTATTCAACAAATAAAACAAAAAGATACCCTCAATTTTATTCTTGATGTTCGATTGGTGCAGATTTTAAATAAGCCAGTTTACCAAATATTCTATGCCCAGCAGCACGACAGAGGCAAAAAAGTACAGCTGGCAAATGCTGAAACAGGCGAACTTAGAGCGGCATTAACAGAAAAAGAAGCTATTGAAGTAGCTAAAGCTGCATTTTCAGATACAGCCAAAGTAAAACTGGTGGAATACCTAAGCAATACCAATGGACATCATGAGTATCGTGAACAACCATTACCTGCTTATGCTGTGACATTTGAGCATCCTTCAAGCACAACAGTCTATGTTTCTAGCCAACAGGGAACAGTTCAAAAATTTAGAAATAATAAATGGCGAATATTTGATTTTCTATGGATGATGCACACCATGGACTATCAAACCCGAGATAATCTTTCGAATTGGCTATTGAGGGCATTTTCAATATTTGGCCTTTTTACCATTCTTACTGGCTTTACCTTATTTTTTGTAAGTATAAAAAAGAAAACAATAATTAAAACAAAATAAAAATGAAGAGGATTTTAACAATTGCCCTATCGATGGGTTTAACAAGTGTAGTATTTGCTCAACACGAAAACCACACTGCCCCAAAAGCCGACACCAGTAAAACAGCAGCAAAGCCAAAAAGCCCGAAGTTGGTAGCAATGGCAATGGTTGGCAACAATCATGTACATATAGAATATGGCTCGCCAAGTGTTAGAGGTAGGGTAATATGGAATGGCTTGGTGGCCTACGACAAAGTTTGGTCATCGGGTGCTCATAAAGCCACTTGGATAGAATTTGGCAATGATGTGATGATAGCAGGAAAACATATACCAAAAGGGAAATATGGCTTTTATACAATACCTAATAAGAAATCATGGACTTTGATTTTGAGCAAAATTTGGGACATGCATTTGGCCGATGACTATAAACCTGAAAACGATGCTCTGAGAATTACTGTAAAACCAAAGAAGAATAAAAGTCTGGTAGAGGCTCTCACTTATGAAGTAAAAGCTATAAATGATAAAAAAGGGACTGTAATATTGAGTTGGGAAAAGCTTAATGTTTCTTTTGACTTTGAGAATATGTGAAGTTGAGATATTGAAAAAATATTAAGTCCCTGACGGGGCAATAGACGTGTTGGTTTATATTTTTTTTCCGATATTCAATCCCTATGAAATTTTTAATTATAAAGTAGGAAAAGTATTATTCCGTAGGAATAAAATATTGGTAATATTAAAAGAAAGTATAAAAACATTGTCCCCTTAGGGACTACATATTATGGCAAACACTTATACAGAAATTCACATCCATTTTGTTTTTGCAGTAAAAACCGAATTGGACTTATTGATGAAATCTGGAAGAATGAATTATATAAGTACATAACTGGCATTATTCAAAACAACGAACACAAGCTATTGATAATCAATTGAATGACAGACCATATACACCTTTTAATAGGATTAAGGCCAACACAGTCCATATCTGAGTGAATAAAAGACGTCAAGCAGTTTTCATCTAAATGGATAAATAAACAGGGATTTGTAAAAGGAAAATTTGAATGGCAAGAAGATTTTGGAGCGTTTTCGTATAGTAAATCTCAGTTACCAAATGTCATAAAGTATATAGAAAACCAGGAAGCTCATCATACAAAAAAGACGTTTCTAGAGGAATATAAAGAGATTTTATAAAATTTTGAAATTGATTATAATTAAAAATGCATTTTCAAAGAACCAGAATAAATAGATGAGCTTTTTCGATAAATACTATTTAGTCCCTAAGGGGACAAAAGTGCTATTGGAGCTAGTATTTTTAGCGACATATTATCCCTCTGGGATTATGTTACGCAATTTGTTATTCGATAAGAATTAATTTTCGGTATAAAAATATATAGTAGGAAGCCTCTGGGATTAGAAATAAAAAGTAAGGGAGTAAATATTCCGTAAGAATTAAATATCAGTAGAAAAAGATGAAAAATATAGAAGTGAAATATTCCGTAAGAATTAAATATCGATAGAAAAAGATGAAAAATATAGAAGTGAAATATTCTGTAGGAATTAAATATCAGTAACAATAAAGAAACCAAGATAAACAATGTCCAGTTAGGGACGACATATTAATGAAACAGATGAAACTCAAAAACACTATAATCTTTCTGCTATTTGCAATAACTACAAATGCACAAACAACGTCCAATAATCCACCAAAAACTGTGCGTTACGACCTTTATGTTCGTGATACATTGGTTAATTTTACCGGAAAAGTAAAAAGAGCTATTGCCGTGAACGGACAAATACCGATGCCTACGCTCACATTTACCGAGGGCGACATTGCCGAAATATATGTGCATAATGAGCTAAAGGAATCTACTTCTTTACACTGGCATGGATTATTATTGCCCAATAAAGAAGATGGGGTACCAAATCTGACACAAATGCCAATTAAACCTAATACTACGCACAAATATACCTTTCCCATCATACAGCATGGCACTCACTGGTACCACAGCCACTCGGGTTTGCAGGAACAGATAGGTATGTACGGAAACTTTGTGATGAACAAAAGGGAGAGTGACAAAACTTTCAGAAAGGGTATTGACGACTTACTGACACTTCCAATAGTAATCAGCGAATGGACGGATTACAATCCCGATAACATTCATCGAATGCTACACAATGCCACAGACTGGTTTGCCATAAAGAAGAACGCAGTTCAAAGTTATAGCGAAGCAGCCAAGGCAGGCCACTTAAATACCAAAGTAAAAAACGAATGGAAAAGGATGTTAGCAATGGACGTGAGTGATGTGTATTACGATCGTATTTTTATGAATGGCAAACAACAGTCTGACCTAAAATCTATGAATGGAAAGCTTCTGAAAGGTGGCGATAATGTAAGATTAAGAATCTCAAACGGAGGGGCATCTTCCTATTTTTGGTTGAATTATGCTGGCGGAAAATTTCAAGTAGTGGCCACCGATGGAAACGATGTAGAGCCAGTAATAGTAGACCGATTGATCATAGCAGTATCTGAAACCTATGACATCATAGTGACCATTCCAGCCGATGGAACCGCATATGAATTTACGGCCACCACCGAAGATAAAACAAATTTAGCGTCTATGTTCATAGGAGATGGCATCAAGCAATTGATTACCCCTATGGCTAGATTGAAGTATTTTGAAGGCATGAAAATGATGAATTCCATGATGAAAATGGATGGCAATTTGGATGATATGGGCATGAGCATGAGTCTAAACCAAATGGATATGAACGTGGTAATGTATCCAGAAATAACAGGTGCTTTGAAAAAGAAAGGAGATGGAGAAATGATGGGAATGGAAAGTGGTAATCAATATAATTCAAATGCATTGTCAAAGATAAAGACACTAAACTATGCTATGCTAAAAGCACCAGAAATCACCACATTGCCTAAAGGCGTTCCAGTGAGAGAGCTGAAATTTCAGTTAACAGGTAATATGAATCGCTATGTATGGAGTATGGATAACAAGGTAGTTTCGGAAACTGATAAAATTATGATCAAAAAGGGAGAAAACGTAAGAATTACTATATACAATGGCTCCATGATGCGTCACCCCATGCACTTACATGGGCATGATTTTAGGTTATTAAATGGCAAGGGTGACCATTCGCCCATGAAAAACATTGTGGACATTATGCCCATGGAAACCGATACGCTAGAGTTCAACGCCAATGTTGAAGGTGATTGGTTTTTTCACTGTCATATTTTATACCACATGATGAGTGGTATGGGAAGAGTCTTTTCCTATGAAAACCAAGCTCCTAATCCACTGATTCCAAACCCAAAATATGCCTATCGCAAACTAAAAAAGGACGACAAACGATTCCATTTAATGACTGAAAATGATTTTGCCACTAATGGAAATGATGGTGTTTTGATGATACAAAACACCAGATGGAGCATAAATTCTGAATGGAGACTTGGCTACCATGACAAACATGGCTACGAAGTAGAAACACATTTAGGTAAATACATAGGCAAAATGCAATGGCTAATGCCATTTATAGGTTTTGATTGGAGATACAGAACACTAGAAAGAGACACAAAAGATCAGCCTATTGGTGAAAAGAATCTTTTTGGTCAAATAAATACTAAAGACAACAGACAGCAATTTAGTCTGGGTGTACAATACACTTTGCCCATGATGATACAATTACAAACCGAAGTTTACCAAGACGGTAACCTAAGGGCACAATTGATGCGTGAGGATATCCCTATTGCAAAACGTCTAAGGGCGAGTTTCATGGTAAATACTGATAAGGAACACATGGCCAGCCTACGCTATATTGCTGGCAAGAACTTAGGATTCACCACGCATTATGACAGCGATATGGGTTTTGGAGTAGGTATGACTTTGAATTATTGATAAAACTTTCTAGAAAAAAGAATATGGCTAAAAATTAAAGAAAAATAAAAGTTTACCTACGTTTTTATGTAGGATATTACTGAAAAACTATTTTATTTGAACCTTATTTAAAAAATGGTTTAATAAAAATGAACAAACACACTGCCTTAAAAAAATACTTTGGTTATGATAATTTTAGACCTTTACAAGCTGAAATCATTGACCATATAAATTCTAAAAATGACGCATTGGTTTTAATGCCTACAGGAGGAGGAAAATCTGTTTGCTTTCAAATTCCTGCTGTGATCAATGAAGGATTAACTGTGGTAATTTCACCCTTGATTGCCTTAATGAAAGATCAAGTGGAGGCCCTTAGAGCCAATGGAATAAAGGCCTCTTTTCTAAATTCCAGTATTTCAAATGAAGAGCAGGATGCGGTTTTCTGGGCCGCTAAATTGGGCGAATTAAAATTGTTATATATTGCCCCTGAAAAGTTGTTTTCAGGAAATATGGTGGAGAATTTTAAAAATCTAAACATAAGCCTTTTCGCTATCGACGAGGCACATTGTATATCCTCTTGGGGCCATGATTTTAGGCCAGAATACCGTCAGCTCTCCATAATAAAACAAGAATTTCCAGATATTCCAATAGTTGCTTTAACTGCCACTGCAGACAAAGTAACACGAAGAGACATTTGTAAACAACTACAAATTCCAGAAGAACATACATTTATTAGTAGTTTCGATAGACCCAACATTAGTTTAGATGTTAAACCAGGAAGAAAACGTCTGCAACAAGTACAAGAATTTTTAAATAAAAATCCAAATAAGGCTGGCATAATCTATTGTTTAAGTAGAAAAACAACGGAAAGTGTGGCAGAGAGTTTACAACATTTAGGTTTTTTTGCTGAATGTTACCATGCTGGCCTTTCCACTGAAAAACGCAGTAAAAACCAAGAACGATTCATTAATGACGATATTCAAATAATAGTAGCAACAGTTGCTTTTGGCATGGGCATCGACAAATCGAATGTACGGTGGATCATTCATTATAATATGCCCTCTAATGTAGAAAGCTTTTACCAAGAAATAGGCCGAGCTGGAAGAGATGGAAGCAATGCTCAAACAATTTTGTTTTATAGCTTTGCAGATGTGATTTCAAGAAGACGCATGATCCAAGATTCAGAATTGCCTTTCGAGCAAAAAGAACTGATGGAAGCCAAGCTACAACGTATGCTCCAATATGCAGAGGCCAATATTTGCCGCAGAAGAATTTTAATAAGCTATTTTAACGAGGATATAGGCAAAGATTGTGGCAATTGCGATGTTTGTAAAAATCCTAGAAAAAAATTTGATGCAACAATTATCGCTCAAAAGGCTCTTTCTGGAATAGCCCGGAGCAATGAAAAAGTAGCCATGACCTTACTCGTTGATATTCTAAGAGGTAGTAGAAACCAAAACATTCTAAAAAATGGATACGAATTATTGCCAACATTCGGAGTAGGAAAAGACCTTAGTCAAGAAATTTGGTTAGATTATCTTTTGCAATTGCTCAATTATGGAGCTTTAGATATTGCTTACGATGAAGGACATACTTTCAAATTAAATGCAGTGAGTCGACAAATTCTAAAAGGTGAGCGTAAAGTTGAAATCTCTGAATATATTTCACCCGCCGAAAGAAGAGCTGCAGAAGATGAGAAATTCCCAGTTACTAAATCCAAAAAGAGTGTTGTGAAAAACGAGTTGTTTGAGAAACTTAGAACATTAAGAAAACAAATGGCTGATGCATTACGCTTGCCAGCCTACATTGTGTTTAGTGACGCAAGCCTAAGTGACATGGCAGAAAAATGCCCTATAAATAAAACCATGTTTTTAGCCATTTCGGGCGTGGGGCAAGAAAAATATAATAGGTTTGGCGAAGCCTTTATAAAAGAAATAAAGGCTCATGTAAATACCAATCAGGATACTGGTATTAGACTAGTAAAAGGTCTAACGCATATAATAAGCTATGAAATGTTTTTAGAGGGTAAAAGTGTGGAAGAAATAGCTTTTACTAGAAATCTGAGTGCTTCTTCTATAATTGGGCATTTAATAAAAATGCGAGATGATGGTAAAACTATAGATTTAAAAAAACTAATAGATACTTGGACCTATAACGAGGTGATTTCGGGAATCAAAAAATTAGGCATGAAAAAGACTGACCCCTTAAAACCCCTTTTTGACCATTTAGGAGAACAAATCGGTTATGACAAAATAAGATTAGCATTGGCTATATTTGAAGAATGAAAAATAAGGATTTGATACAAAATAACCTTTACATTTTGTATCTTTCTTTTGCCTTTTTTTTTTCGTTAAAAAATCATTGAATAGCTATACTATTTAAAGATTTTTTGCCTTGAAAAATAACAAAATAAATTCGTCAATTCTGTAAACCTTATTTCATAACAGATCCTAAGTAAAATTCAATTTTAAAATTATGAACAAAAAAGTAATAATTATTGGAGCTAGTTCTGGAATTGGGAAGGCTTTGGCAGAACAATATGCATCAGAAAATTGTATGGTTGGAATAACTGGCCGAAGAATAGAACTATTGGAACATTTAGCTCTATCTATGCCACAATCGAAATTTCATATAAAAGAAATGGATGTTGCAGATATAAGTACTTCAAGAAACGGATTAGCCCAACTAGTTCAAGAAATGGGCGGTATGGATATAATTATCATTAATGCCGGAGTTGGATTTCCAAAACCCAATTTTGAGAGAGAATTACTAACCATAGACATCAACGTAAAAGGTTTTATGTCAATTGCTCAATGGAGTTATACCTTTTTCTCTGAAAATGGAGGTGGCAAAATAGTAGGAATTTCGTCAGTGGCGGCGGTAAGAAGCAGCCCTTATGCACCAGAATACCACGCATCTAAAGCTTTTGTAGCTAGCTATTTAGAAGGCTTAAGAATGCGATCTATAAAAAGAAAAGACAAAATTGACGTGATAGAAATTCGCCCCGGATTTGTAGATACCGCTATGACAAAATCAAATAAAGGAATGTTTTGGGTTGCCTCGCCTCAAAAAGCCGCCAAACAAATTATTGAAGCAATAAATCGAAACATTCCTGTAGCCTATGTTACCAAAAGATACTGGTTTTTAGCTCAGTTTTTAAAAGTAGTTCCAGATTGGTTAATAGCCAAACTAATATAAAAAATGGTTTTACAGGATTTAGAGTGAAAACCTAAACTTTATAAACTTTAATTAATGATTGCTGTTTACTGAATTTGTTGTTAGCCTTACTTTTCCGGGTTGCCGGCCCAGTCAAAAAAAGCCGAATGTCGGACCAACTGGAATGCCAGCTCAGCCAAAAACACTCACAAAAAAAAAT
>JANOMP010000013.1:0-3257 GCA_031420365.1 Cytophagaceae bacterium | reverse complement strand
TCAAATTCCTTTCAAATATATAAGACTCAAAGGCACTTGTTTGACTGCTTCAGGGTTTTCATCTTCAATATAATAGTATTTAATCCTTGTTTTTTTTGCTTCTTTCAAAATGCTAGGCAAATCCAGTTGCCCCATTCCAAGTGTAATGTCATTTTCTGGGGGGGTTTGACCTGTGAAATCATGAGGCACTCCTTTTTTCAAATCTTTTACATGCATCAATCTGAATCTTTCTGGATACTTTTTTAGCAGTTTAGTTGGGTCTTGTCCAGGATGAAAAACCCACAGAATATCCATTTCGAAGGAAACATAATCAGGATTAGTGTTTTGTACTATGTAGTCAAAATATGTTCCATTACCATAAGGAATAAACTCAAAACCATGATTATGATAGCAAAATATAAGACCGTTTTCTTTTAGAAGTCTGCCAAAATTATTAAAATCCTCTACCGTTTTTTTTGCCAATGCCAAATCCATAGGCTTAGTGTGGGGTATCCATGCAACACGTACAAATTCAGCACCTAACGTTTTTGCATCTTGAATAACTAATTCTGGCTTGTTAAGTAGAGCATCATAACTAACTCCGTAACTCGTGCAAATCATTCCACGAGCGTCCAAAAGCAAGCGTAATTCACTTGCTGTTTTTCCAAATAAATTTGAAAATTCAATATTACTAATACCCATCGCCTTAATATTGTCTAAGGTTTCCGGCACATTTTTAGCAAATTCATTACGAAAAGTATATGAAACTATGCCTGGAGGGACTTTTAATGTTTTACCAAAAGGTTTTTGAGCATACAGATTTGTGTTAATTGCTACTATGGCAATTAATAAAATTGTCATCTTTTTCATATAAAATTATAGTTAAACTTTAATTTCCCACCCTTTTTCATATTCTCTAGACCATAACTTAATGGCTTCTTTGTCATTTAGAATATGGCCATTGCTTGGGTCGCAGTTTAAAGTTCGTCCAACTCTGAATGCAATATTTCCAAGTTGTGGCAAAAGAGTTGATTTGTGTCCTTCAAGAATAGGAGCATTAATTTTTTCTTTTCCGCGAATTGCATTACAAAAGTTATCTAAATGAAAAAAGTCTAGCTGAGCTGTTGGGCTTACTTTATTGCTTGCGTCAAAAGGAGTATTGTCTTTGGCTTCAAAAACCAATTTGTTATTCAAATCAAAAATCTGATATTCATTTGCCCCTAAATAAACTATGCTTCCCTTTTCTCCATAAAAAATCACACCCCTTCCGCTACCTTCGGAGTTTAGCCCATTGCAACTTCTACCTTCCCAAGTGCACCCCGTATTATTTGCAAAATTATAGGTAATAGTTTGTGTATCAGGAGTTTCCCAATCGTCTTGAAAATGAAATCGTCCACCACCCGATACTACTTTTGTGGGGTAATCGACTCCTAAACCCCAGCGCATTACATCTAATTCGTGTGTTCCATTGTTTAGAGCCTCGCCAGTACCCCAGTTCCAAAACCAATGCCAATTGTAATGTACCAAATTGTCTTGGTAGGATTTTCTGGGAGCGGGGCCTTGCCACAAATCAAAATTTAGATTTGATGGTGGAGCAACAATCTTCCCCTTACCAATCGATTTTCTATTATTTACGTACCAGCCCCTAGCAAAATAAACTCTTCCAATTTCACCACTATGAAGCTTTGCTATCATCTCGTTTACATTAGTGAAGGTTCGCCTTTGACTACCCATTTGTACCATTTTTTTATACTTATTGGTAGCCTCAACTAGTAGCTCGCCTTCCCGTGGATTATGGCTACAAGGTTTCTCTACATATACATTTTTCCCGGCTTGTAAACCCATAATAGCAGCAGGGGCATGCCAATGGTCGGGTGCGGAAACAACCAAGCCATCCAAGTCTTTTTGTTCCAACATCTTTCTAACATCGGTAAATCCCTGGGGTTTTTTGCCAGTTTGTTTTTCAATAGCCGCAATAGTTTTTGTCAATACGTCATTGTCCACATCACAGATATAGCCTACCTCAACATTTTTTAGTTTTGAAAAAGATTGAGCCAAAAACATACCTCGGCTATTTGTTCCCATTAGTCCTATTACTACCTTTTCGTTAGGTGAGCCATTAAAAGCAAAAAGATCTGGGGCTATAAAACTCCCCGTGCTAACAATGGCTGTATTTTTAATAAAATCTCTGCGATTCAACATAGTATTTGAAATTATAATTATTTAAGGAATTGAAAAATTTAATGAATATAGTAAACTTATTTTAAATGGTAATTATGATTATGGGTTACTTTTCTGCTTTATTCCCTTATATTAATTTTTTAAGCTTTTAAGAAGTCTTTTATTCAAATAATATTTTCGACTTCAGTTCCCCAACCTCATTTTTAGGAATGTTTTTGGCCGTCAAAATAAGTTTACTTTTGCCTTTGGGAATCGTAACTTTTCCTAGAATGATGGATTTCCATTCCTTTTCATATACCTCCTTATCTAGGTATTCTATCTGGACTTTGTATTATTTTTGAGTCAAAAGTTTTTTTTATTTTATAGATAATATGTTGATTTTCAATATTTAAATCAATTTCAGAACCTTGTTCCCCGCTTGGACAAGTATATGCCAATTATAAATAAAAAATCTAATTTTCAGTAGATTCAAGATCCCACCAAATACTGTCTATTGGGCTTGTCCAATTCACCAACCAATCGTGTACCCCAACGATGTCCTTCTTTGTATTTTATATTATCTGAGAAACTTGCTTCATAGGTTGGCAATTCCATAAAGTTCCGATTTTTGTCAATCGGAATTGATAATTCTGCCTTCACATCCTTGACCTCATCAAACCAATTAGTATATTCTGCTTTCAAACTATTCGGTGATTTTTAATTCCGTTCCCA
Source organism: Cytophagaceae bacterium (assembly GCA_031420365.1). Taxonomy (GTDB): domain Bacteria; phylum Bacteroidota; class Bacteroidia; order Cytophagales; family Spirosomataceae; genus Leadbetterella. The sequence goes on along the minus strand of JANOMP010000013.1, from coordinate 386 downwards.
AAATATCATTCTTTTGCTCCGGGTCTTTGAGTATATCTAAAAGCTCGGTTGCAAAACCACTAGTGTTTCTAAATACTTTTTTATTATTATCAATACCATTTTTACCACAATAAAAATCTCCAATACTATAGGCCGCTTAAAAAGAAATCGACCCCTCTGGATTTAACGTTGGAGACATTGGGTGTCCTTTATCAGCTATGTTTCTCCAAATTCCACCTCCTATCGCCTATCGCTCAAGGGAATGATTTCTGCTTGGGTTATAGGTTGGGAAATTACTTTCTCAAAATATCCTTGAACTATCTCAACTTATGGCTTCATGTATATAGTTTAAATCACAAATATATTAGAAAAGTTTTGGTGTGCAATTGAGGGTTTTGAAAAAGGCA
>JANOMP010000012.1:0-24189 GCA_031420365.1 Cytophagaceae bacterium | reverse complement strand
ACGTTTTATCATTTCTCTTAATGTATATTCAGATTCTTTTTGAGCGGTAGGTTCTGGTTCGCCCCAAAAATTGGGCAAATCGGCCATTACCAAAAGCCCTAGTTTATCAGCCCAATACAATTTCCGGGGAATATCTACTTTTATATGAGTTCTTAAACCATTTAGTCCAATATTTTTGCACAATTGAATCTCGTTTTTCATAAATTCATCGCTTGGAAACGTATAGAACCCTTCGGGATGATACGACTGATCGAGGGTAAGTTGTAGATATATTGGTTTATTATTCAAAGCGACATACGGAATATCCGTTCCAGGGAGGTTGGTTACAGAAATTTTCCGCATAGCAAAATATGTTTTAACAACATCATCATCCAAAGAAACTTCAGTTTCATACAAATACGGATTCTCTAAATTCCAAAGTTTAGCGTTAGGTATATCGAAACCAAATTCAAAAACTTTTTGACCCTTGGCAATAGTAAAATTAAGAGGCTTTACTAGGTCTTTAAATTTTACACTTAAAACTTTATTGCTGGAAATGTCCCCATCTATTTCGCCTTTTATAGATACTCGATTTTTATCAATATCAGGAGTAAAATGAACGTATTCTAAAAAACTATTTCCGCGGGCTTCTAAAAAAACAGTTTGCCAAACGCCACGAGCATTTCCATAACCTTGCTTTCCATAAAGGGTAAAATCACGGCGTTTATCATCTACTTTTAGTACAATTTTATGAGTAGATCCAAGTTTTACAAACGCCGAAAGTTCAAAAGAAAACGGAGTGTAACCCCCTTGATGCATACCTAAATAGTTACCATCAAGCCAAACAGAGGTTTCCCAGTCGGATGCCCCAATAGTGATGAATGTTCGTTTATTTTTAAAGCTTTCGGGAATTACAATATTTTTTTTATACCATGCCACGTTGGCTTCATCTTTAACTCCAGAAAGAGGAGACCCCCATGGAAAAGGCACATTAATTTTTTTGGAGAAATTTGCATTTCCAGACTCCCAGTTTTGGGTTTCGCCTTTGCCTAAGCTGTCAAATTCAAATGCCCATTGTCCATTTAGATTTATCCATTCAGCTCTTTCAAAATCGGGTCTGGGGTGCTCGGGAAGTGGGATGGTTTGGCAATAAGAATTAAAAGTAAAGAAAAACAAATAGAATGCTAAATAATAGAGTTTCATTTTTTTTAAGGTTGAAATTTGATTCAAGGTAAAATTTTATTTTAACATATAAAATAATAAGTAAGGTATAAGATTATTTTAATTGTTTTTTTTAGAAAAATTTATGGTTTTCAATATCAAATAATTATATCCATTTTAGAATAATTTAAGAGCTCAAATTCTATTTATATCGAATATTCTATTCATTTTGTCGATTGGTTTTAGAAAGAGGAGTACTCTGACAGTATATTTGAAATAAAAAAACAAGAATGAATCAAAAAATTATCAACCTCTTCGACGAATACACACACGCACCTCTTAAGCGAGAAGATTTTTTGGCAAAACTAGCAAAATTGGCAGGAGGCACTGCTGCTGCAATGGCCTTGATGCCTGCCCTTGAAGGAAAATATGCTTTTGCCAATCAAGTTTCAGAACAGGACGAAGACTTACAAATTGAGGAAATCAGTTATCCCTCAAAAAATTGTACGATGAAAGGCTATCTAGCAATGCCCAAAAACATGAAAGGCAAGTTAGGTACAGTTTTAGTAATACACGAAAATCGAGGTTTAACGCCCCACATAAAAGATGTAACAAGAAGAGTAGCAAAGGCTGGATACATAGCTTTAGGGATAGACGCACTCTCTCCATTTGGAGGCACGCCTGCAAATGAAGACGAGGGCAGAGCCTTATTTCCTAAATTAGATGCAAAACAAAATTTAGAAAATTTAATTAGCGGTTTTGGTTATTTGAATGAATTGAAAAACAGCAATAAAAAAACCGCTTGTGTCGGTTTTTGTTGGGGCGGAGGCATGGTAAATGACTTAGCTGTAAACTATCCCGAACTTGATGGTGGAGTAGCGTATTACGGCCGCCAAGCCAAAGTGGAGGAGGTACCAAGTATAAAAGCTAAGCTACTTTTGCAGTATGGTGGTCTGGACGAACGCGTAAATGCAGGCATACCCGCTTATGAAGAAGCCTTAAAAGCCAATAAAATAGATTACAAAGTGTATATTTATGAAGGGGCACAACATGCATTTAACAACGACTCGTCACCTGCCCGTTATAATCCTGAGGTAGCTAAATTGGCCTGGGAAAGAACACTTGCTTTGTTTGCCGAGGTTTTGAGGTAAAAAAACTAACATTTTTGTCAAATGAATTGGTTGTTTTAGCTAAAACAACCAATTCATATTCTAAATTTTTAGACATGATTTGAGATTCACAACTATTGATAATAGTAGTTCCAATCTAAAGGCAATAATGTCATTTTACCCCTATTTCTTTCGTAGGGTCTTTGCACGTAAATCTTTGCCGTCGTGGCTCCATCCAGGCGAGTAAAATATGTATTTGAGTTTGTCTTTCCAGGACTTTGCTCGCCTTACATCTTTAATAATTGCTGAATATTCGTGAGTAGCAACTAGAAAAGGGTTATAGGTTTCTATGTTAGATGTTAGCCCATAAACAGGCTTTTCATTTTTTTTTTCTTCTGAAAAAGTACCAAAAAATTTATCCCAAATTATTAAAACCCCAGCATGGTTACGGTCTAAGTATCGATTATTAGAGGCATGGTGTACTCTATGGTGTGAAGGGGTATTGAAAATACTCTCAAACCAAGCGGGGAGTTTGTAAACCAAATCGGTATGTACAAAAAACTGATACACCAAGTTTAAGCCCATCATAATAAATATCATCAGAGCATCGAAACCTAATAGGGGAATCCACAGCCAAAATATAAATTTGTGAATACGCTCGCCTACTCCTTGGCGTAAGGCCGTGCCATAATTATATTTTACGGAGGAGTGGTGTGGTACGTGTCCAGCCCAAAAAAGTCGCACTTCGTGGTTCATTCTATGAAACCAATAATAAGCGAAATCATCCAAAAAAAACAACAGAATCCAGGCCCACCATTGTCTATCAATTGAATTTTTTAAAGAACTTATTTCATGTAAATAAAAGAAAGCAATAAATGCCAAAACCTTTGGAAAAAACTCGACAATGCTTGAAAATATACCCATTGAAATTGAAACCAACATATCTTTTGATTGGTAAAATTCAGGATTTTCTTTTTTACCAATAAACCATTCTACCAACATGGATAGTAAAAAAATAGGTATAGCTAATGGGATTGCTTTGTCGTTTTGAAGCTCTTCAATTATGGTCTGAAAGGTCATCCTATTAGAATTAAAATATTTTTAGATAGACAACAAAAACAATTTATGAATAGTTGTTTAATCAAGCGATTAAATTTATTTGAAAATACAAAGGCAGCCACATTGGCTGTCTTTGTATTTTTTTTCTAAGCTAAACCCATAAAGGCTTTGAAAACCTTCAACATTTTTAAAATATAATTTTTTTGTCTAAAACTACTGTTTCTCCATGCTTTATATTTAAGCTTTTTAAAAAATTTTGGTTTTCTTATTAAAACTAAAAGTCGTTTTAAGAGTTTTTTCTGTTTTCGGAATCCCTAAAGAATTTGAAAAAACGTATATCTTGCGTGAAAATGAAAAAGACACATAAGAATGGAATGTAAAGAACACCTTGTAAAGGTAGAGCGGACAGCTAGATATTATACCCTAGGGAATCTAGGACATGAAACAAAAACTATCTGGATTATTTTGCATGGATATGGGCAGCTAGCCAGTTTTTTTATTAAAAAGTTTAATGATATTGTTGATGATGAAACGTTTATAGTTGCCCCAGAAGGGATTTCTAGATTTTATTTAGATGAAAAATACAATAGAGTAGGCGCAAGCTGGACCACTCGCGAGCATAAAGAATCGGAAGCTGAAGAATACGTAAACTTTTTAAACGGCGTATATCACAAAATTATAAGTCAGACAACAAACAATGCTGTAAAAATTAACATTTTGGGCTTTTCTCAGGGATGTGCCACTGTTTTGAGATGGTTAAATGCTTGTGACTTTGTGCCTGAAAAGTTGGTGCTTTGGGCTGGTTTTTTTAATAATGGTATATCAGATTTAATAGACCCACAGAAACTTAAAGGTGTAGATACCTATTATGTCTACGGTTTGCAAGACGAGTTTTTGATAATTTACCCTGAAATTACGGAAGCTTTTCGTGAAAAAATGAAATTAGAAATAAACCCCAAAATAATTTCTTATAAAGGAAAACATAGAGTAGACGAAGAGGAACTAAAGGCTTTAATTGGTACTTGGTAGAATTTTGTTTTAACATCTATATGTGTTAGAAAAGGCAAATTTTTTTCCTTAAGCATCTTACTCTTTTAGCTTAATAACATAATCAACGGCTGTTGTAAAAAAGTTGCGGAAATAAGGAATAGCTTTTATTATACCAAATTGTTTTCGAGGTTTTAAGCCAAATTTGTATTTATACATGGTTCCTATAAAATAATGGTGATTTTCTAGGATTTCGAAATTATGTTTTTTCACTAATCGCTCAAACTTCTCTGGTGTGATCCTAGTTTCTTTAGTGGCTTTTATAAATTCAAAAGAGTCTTTTTCCCAACGCTTCATTATGCCATAATAAATAAAGTTTGGTAACATGTGGTAGTAAGGTATTTTAGACCAGACTTTGCTTTTTAGTACTTGCTGATGGCCACCAAACGGATTTTGCCAAGGTGGAAAACCGAAATATATCACTCCCCCTTGTAATAAAATGTGCTTAAGGTTGCTTATCATTTTCTCGTGCCCATAAACGTGTTCTATCACGTCTTTTAGAATAATAATATCAAACTTAGCCGATTCATTGGATTTGTTTTCGGCGATATAGTCATGTACATCTTGTACGAAAAAGCGGGCTTTTCCGGCTATTATATCATCAGCATAGATTTTCTTTGCACTTTCAATTGGACCACCGTCAAGGTCAAATCCAGTAACAGTGCATCCTTTTTCCATAAACGGCATAAGCACTCCTCCATCTCGGCAGCCTATTTCAAGAACTTTCATTTCTGCTTTTATTGGCTTGTGCTTTTCTATCCAAGGCAAAATGTTGTCTTTTGTGTTGTTGTACTGCAACTTAAAGTAAATAGTCCTGTCAGAATGAAAGTCAAAAGCCATCTTTTTAATAATTCGTTTTGCAAAAGTATATAAATTTCACATGTTCAAATGTCTCGTTCTGGTAAATTTTTAGTGAAAATTAAACATTTTGAATCTAAATATTTGATACAAAAAGTCGAGCACTTATTTTTTGATACAAATTCACTAACACTCCATCGGAAGTTTTTTAAATGATTTAGAAATGCAAAATCAATTTACGAACAACTCATCCACTAAAAACAATGGGACTTTTCCTTTATTTGGATGCCAGTTTGGGACAAATTCCATAGGTTTGGCAACAATTTTAAAAAAGGTAGCCTTGGTAGGTTTTGTTTTGCAATAAATTGTGAGAATGTAGGGTTTGCTTAACTCCTTTGGCTGAATTGGTTTTGTTATGCTTAATAGTTTCATGTTTTTCTCAGAAGTTCCACCCCATATTTCAATTGATTGGGGAGGAAAAATCCTTGTTTCAGTTTCAATAAGCAGGTTTAGGGCTATTTCAGAAATGGTAACTGGTTTTTTATAAACCATTAGAAGCTCCATATTATTACTTCTGAAGCCCGCCCAGTTGTTAGCCCACGCGGGGCTGTTGGCATTAAAAGTCCCAAATGTATTGTCAAAAAAAGTAGCAGAGCCATTGGCAGGATGCACACGGTTTAGTTTTGTTAAAAGAGCTACTGAATCGGGCTTTAAACTGTTTTTAAATACTGTAAATGCGGCTATATCGCTTCCATACCATCCAATTTTAAAGGCTTTGGTCTTAATAGTAGTGGTTTTTGTTAATATAGTTTTTCCTAAAACATAAATTAGGGATTTTAGGCTATCTGGATCGGTATTGTTTGTAGTAAATCTAATTGTGACACCATTTATGGGATGGCCTATTTGTAAGCCAATAGAATCTTTGAAAACTATGGGTTTATTTTTGAGAAAAGGAAGGTTTAGTTTTAGCGTGTTTTCTGTTCCTCCTTTTAGAAAATCAATATTTGGATATCCCTTTTTTAGTTTAATAAGGTCGTTTTCGGTTAAATTGGTATTCCATAAACTAAGTGAGTTTACATTTTTGTTTTTGTTTAAAAATAGTTTTAAATTATTTAAATTTAGACTAATACCTGCCAAAGACAAGGAAACAAGTTGAGTATTTGTAGTTAGGTTTTGCAAACCATTTCCAGTAATTTTCGTAAAGTTGAGGTTTAGTTTTTTTAAGTTTTTAAATTGACCTATAGTTTTTAAGTCTGCATCAGTAATTGGTGTTTTGCTTACATTTAATGAAACTATTTGCTCTTTTATTTCTGTCAATTCATGGAGGGTGGCGAGGGTATAAAATGCTGAATTATATAGCGTAACATCTAATGCAGGCGAGGTTTTTGATTTTGAGTTTATCACTCGATATTCGTTATTGAGTTTTTTTATTAGTTCGGCATCGGCACTTTTAAAATCGTATTTTTCGTCCTTTGTGTTCTGAGAAAACAATTTTTTTGCCAAAAGACTCAAGGAGTCATTTTTATGTAAACTGGTTACTTTCAGTTTGAAGTCAGCATTTTTTTGAATCCACCATTTTATAATTCGCTTTTCGTCGGTTGTTAATTGAGTTTTTCCCGTTGGGGGCATATGTTTTTTTTCTTCTTGATCAAGGAAAATTCGTTCCACTAAAAGGCTCTTTTCGGGATTTCCTGCAACAATTAAATATCCGGTCTTCCCCCCTTTTTTGATGTTTTCTATGGTGTTAAGTAAAAGCTCTCCTTTCATTTTTTTTGTGCCATGGCATGAAATACATTTGCTTTCAAAAATGGGCATTACCAAATGTTCGAAAACCATAGCTTCATTAAAAGCAATATTATCATGGTTCTTTTTGTCAAAACTTTCGAAAACAAAATTTTCTCCGTGGGTAAGTGAAGCACCTAAGTGGCCGGTAATAATTAGAATAAGTGCCAACAGAGCAGCGGATAATTTGCACAAAATCGCATTATTTAGGATTTTTGTTCTAAAAAAGTAATAGATGCATCCTAAAATCGCCATTAAACTTCCCGTCCATTTGTGCCAATCAAGGCTATCTCCAGAATAACCGTTCTCTTGCGATAGAATTAACCCAGAGATAGCTGTTATTAAAGAGATCAAAACTGAGAATAGTAATAAAGACGAGAAATATTTTTGTAAAAGGAGAATCAAGTTAGGGTCTGTTTTTGGCGTAAATACATCAAACAGGAACAGTAAAAGCAATAGAACTAAAGGAAAGTGTAATAGCAAAGGATGTAAACGTCCAAGCGGGTTTAACCAAAAAGGTATGGCAATGTGGGATTCAAAAGCAAGCAAAAAAACCAATAAAACAGCGAACATAAAAAGTAACCCTTCCGAATAGTTTTTAAGATTTCTTTTCATATTAACGCTAAAAATATTTTGGTTTAAAGTTTTTGTAAAGGAGTCTTTTTTTTAATTAAGAAATTATATCTTTTACAACATTTCCAGATACATCGGTAAGTCTAAACCTTCGACCTAGATGTTTATAAATAAGTTTTTCATGATCTAGGCCCAATTGATTTAAGACAGTTGCCTGAAAATCATGCACATGAACGGGGTCTTTGACCACATTGTATCCAAACTCATCTGTTTCGCCATACACCATTCCAGGTTTTATACCTCCGCCAGCCATCCAAATACTAAAGCATCTCGGGTGATGATCTCGGCCATAGTTGTCTTTGGTTAATGTGCCTTGGCTATAGTTGGTTCTGCCAAACTCTCCTCCCCAAATCACCAAAGTTTCGTCTAAAAGACCTCTTTGTTTAAGGTCTGACACTAAAGCTGCTGAGGCTTGATCTACATCTTTGGCTTGTTTTGTGATTTCATAAGGTAGATTTCCATGCTGATCCCATCCTTGATGGTACAATTGCACAAAGCGAACTCCGCTTTCTGATAATTTTCTGGCCATTAGGCAGTTTGCTGCATAAGTGCCTGGCACTAAACAGTCTGGCCCATATAATTTAATAACACTATCTGGCTCTTTGGATAAATCCATAATTTCAGGTACGGCAGTTTGCATTCGGTATGCCATTTCATATTGTTGAATTTTTGCTGAAATTTCTGGGTCACCATATTTTTGATATGACAGTTGGTTCAAAGCAGCCAGATTATCCAACATTTTTCGTCTGCCTTCTCTATTCATTCCATCTGGATCTTTCAAATAAAGTACAGGATTTTCGCCACTGCTAAATTGCACACCTTGGTGTACTGATTCCAAAAATCCATTAGTCCAAAGTTTGGAATAAACACCCTGCCCATTGCCAATTCCTCTTGAGAGTAATACCGTAAAAGCGGGCAAGTTTTTGTTTTCACTACCTAAGCCATAGCTAAGCCATGCACCCATGCTTGGGCGGTTGCCTTGTTGAGCTCCGGTCTGAAAGAATGTAAGGGCTGGGTCGTGGTTTATGGCTTCGGTGTGCATTGATCGAACGATACAAATATCATCCACAATATTTGAAGTGTAAGGAAACAAATCGCTAATCCATGCTCTCGACTGACCATATTGTTTAAATCCGGTAAAAGAACCCACAAGGGGAAATGAGGACTGATTTGCCGTCATTCCGGTGAGGCGTTGCTCTCCCCGTACCGATGAGGGTAGTTCCTGACCAAACATTTCGGTAAGTTTTGGTTTATAGTCAAATAATTCGAGCTGAGAAGGGGCACCGTTTTGAAACATATAAATGACCCGTTTGGCTTTTGGAGCAAAATCTGGAATGCCAGGAGGAAGATTCGCTTCAGAATCATTTTTTCTGGTAAAAAGATCTGGCATGAGCAAAGAACCCAATGCTACACCGCCAACACCTAGGCTCAATTGTGATAGAAAACGCCTTCTGTTAAAATTTAATCGGTGTTCAAGAAAGTTTTTATCCATTTTATGTCTTTGAAAAAGTTTCTTCCAAATTATATATTGTTGAAATGACTTGCATCATAGCTGCTAAACTTTGCTTGTCTAAATATTCTTTAGTATTATATTCTCCGACTTTTAAAAGTTTTTCAGCGTCTTTTTTGGTAAGAGTTTTCTTTTGAAAATCATAATAATTGTTCAAAAGTAAGAGTTCTTTTTCGTTGGGCTTTCTACAAACAATCATCCTAAATGCCTTAAATATTTTGTCTTTTACCGGTATTTTGGTTTCTAAAAGCTCGAACGCTAATACCCGTGATGCCTCTAAAAGCGTTGGGTCGTTCATCATGACAAGTGCTTGTAAGGGGGTATTGGTGGATAACCTTTCCACTTGACATTGATCTCGATTGCTCCCATCAAATATTGTCATATAAGGCGGAGGAACAGTTCGTTTTATAAAGTTATAAAGGCCTCTTCGATATAAGTCATAACCGTGGTCTTGTTTATACATGGAAAGAATTCCACGGCCCGAGGTAGCACCTTCCCATAATCCCTCTGGCTGATAGGGTTTCATGCTTGGGCCACCAATTGTTGTATTTAGCAAGCCACTACTTGCCAATATTACATCTCTAATAAACTCGGCTTTTATTCTAAATCTTGGAGCTCGAGACAAAAGAATGTTTTCTGGATCCTTGGAATAGTTTTCATTAGAAACTGCCGCCGATTGTTGGTAAGTTGCAGAAGTTACGATTTGTCGAACCAAGCGTTTGATATTCCAGCCGTTTTCCATAAAATCTACAGCAAGCCAGTCTAATAATTCTGGATGGCTTGGCAATGAGCCCTGGGTGCCAAAATCGCCAGGAGTTTTTACTAATCCTTTTCCAAAAAATTCTTGCCAGATTTGGTTTATAAGGACGCGTGCAGTAAGTGGATTTTTTTTATCGAAAAGCCATTGGCTAAGGCCCAATCGATTTTTGGGATATTTTGAATTAAAAGGCAATATAGATTCAGGAGTTTGTGGAAATACCAAAGCCCCTAATTTATCGTAGGCCCCTCTTTCAAGTATGTGTGTTGGACGAATGCTGTCGAGCTCTCCCATTACTGAAACAATGAGCTCTGTTGTGTCTTTTTTGTTAATAAAGTGCAATAAAGAGTCCACTTCCCCTTTCGTGATTTTAATGAAAGGCTTTTTGGCGTAAGTTTCAGGACCGCCTACAGATGACTCAATTCCTTTTTCAGAAATATTATTAAAAAAGGAAAAAAGCTGATAATAGTTTTTCTGAGTCACGGGGTCATATTTATGATCATGACAGGCAGCACACTCCATAGTCATGCCTAGAAATGCTTTGCTAAAAGTATTCGTTCTATCTGCCACATAGGATACTCTATATTCTTCATCTACAATACCTCCTTCCTCTGTAATTTTATGGTTGCGGTTAAATGCGGTGGCTAAAATGTTTTCTTTTGTGGCTTTGGGCATAAGGTCTCCCGCTAATTGCATTGTAACAAACTGGTTGTAGGGCATGTTTTTGTTATAGGCATTTATCACCCAATCTCTCCATGGCCATTGACTACGATAGCTATCGTCTTGAAAGCCATGTGAATCTGCAAAACGGGCAATATCCATCCAATAAACTGCCATTTTTTCACCGTATTTTGGGCTTTCCAAAAATTGATCTACTAGGTTTTCATAAGCACCATCTTTTTCATTAGTCTGGAAATCATCCATTTGCTTAATATTGGGAGGCATTCCATTTAAATCTAATGAAAGTCTTTTCAATAAACTTTCTTTGTCTGCTTGTTCGTTTGGCTTGAATCCTGTTTTTTCTAGTTTTTCTAGAATGAAGAAATCAATTTCGTTTTTTGTCCAATCACTATCATCAATTTCTGGAAGCTTGATTTTTTTTGGCAACAAAAATGCCCAATGTGGTTTATAAACAGCTCCTTGCTTAATCCATTTCTCCAAGATTTCAATTTGGGTTTCTGTGAGATGTAATTTGGAGTCAATGGGGGGCATTTTTAATTCAGGATCCTCGGAAATTATTCTCAAATATACCTCTGATGATTTTGGCTTTTTTGGCACTAAAGCATGTTTTCCTGGATTTTCTTTTAAGGCTTTATAGGCTTCTTCGGCAATATCAAGCCGTAGGCCTGCTTTCCTTTTTTTAGCATCTGGGCCATGACAAGCAAAACAATTATCTGCCAATATGGGCCGAATATGATAGTTATAATCGATTTCGTCTGGAATTCCGGAACCTTGTCCAGATGATTCAGAACAAGAAAATTGGGATAAAGAAAGGATATAAATACCTACCCCTAAAGAAAGTAAATATTTGAACTTCATTTTTAATGGTTGATTTTTATTAAAGGTAAAGAGAAATATTTAAAAAAAACGCAACAATTGGAATATGTTTATTATTGTGCACCCAATACTTATTTAATATATAGAAATTAAAATAATATTAATTTTTGGAAGCAGTTATTCACCAAGATTATTTGTTTATACTAAATCTGTAACCAAATGGGCTATCGGTTTTTTTGATGAATACTATTTTTCGAAAATCACATTTTCTTATAAAAATAAGTGTTTCCATCTGCTAAAACTGCACCAATTGGGCATTTTTCATAAAGGCTTATTTCGCCTTTTGATTCATCAATTTCCAAAAAAGAATAGGTATCACTTTCTAAAAACACTAAAGAAAGACGTCCATTTGGTGAGCCATCAGGGATATTGCTTAAATTAATTTTAGTTTTTTCTTTAATAACCCCATTAATTTTTCTTATTAAATATTTTTCTTGAGCGTCTATTTCGATAATTTCTATATTTTTTGGTTCTTGATCAGCGGGGCTGTTTGGAGCCCGAAATCCATTTATGATCTTGTACAACTTCCAATTTCCGTTCAATTTCGACCATTCAGGATTTATGTCTGAAACGCACTTTGAAGCAGATAATATTATAAGAAAGAGGACAAATGTTAAACGGATCATATCAATGAAATTTATATGTAGATACAGAAAATATCGGAATGGTTGGAATAAAAAGATATTTCATTATATAAATTAATAAAAAGTATGATTTATTGAAAGGTTCAGAGAAAAAACAAAGTCAGCAAAAAGTCAAAATCGTATCAATAAAATCAAGCATTTAAAAAGTTTATTGGTCTTATTCGTTAATTGAAACTATGCACTTTAGTGCAAGACTTTCAGTTTCTACAAATATTTTAAGTTAGAATTACTGTTGTTATAATGATTTACAAACTCAACATTTTCAACTATTACCAGATATTACGGAGGGAATTTCATTCCCTTTTTTTTTCAACCTATGCACTTTCAGTGCATAGTGGTTGAGTTAAGTACAATTACTAATTGTTGTTTTTAATACAACCATAGAAACTTATAGGTAAAAATAAGAATAAAATATTAATCTTTATGCGTATGTTTTTCTGATAAATAATATTCAGTATGGCAATATGGGCATTTTACTTTTCCATCTTGATACCCCTTTATATGTTCATTAAAGCCAGATGCTAAAATACCGGCAGGTAATGCAAAAAGAGAAACTCCGCAAATAGCAACAAATGCCCCCAATAATTTGCCAAATTTAGTAATAGGATAAATATCTCCATTTCCCGTTGTCATGAAATTTACTCCCCACCATAGAGCCGCTGGAATGCTACTAAATGTGTTTGGCTGTACAGAATGCTCAATATAATACATCAAAGAACTTGAAATTATCATAAGGAAAAAGATAAAAGAAAAGCTTAAAATAAGTTCCTCCCTCTTTTTTTGAATTACGTTATTTATCACCTTAAATGCATGAAAGTACCTACTTGTTCTAAAAAGCCTTAAGATTCTTAGCAACCTAAGCATTCGCACTACTCCAAAATCAGTTGTAAACATAGAAACATAAAAAGGAAGAATGGCAAGCAAGTCTACTAAGCCCCAAAAAGAAAAAATGAATTTTAGTCTTCCAAATATTGGATGGCCATAGCCTTTTTTCTCTACACACACCCAAACACGAAGCAAATATTCTATTGTAAAAATGAATACAGAGAAAAGCTCAAAATCAAAAAATATATGATGATAAGTGTTTGAAAAAGAAGAAACTGTATTTAGAACAATGGCAATTGAGTTAAGAAAAATAAGGACAGAAAGAGCAATATTTAAGACAAAACTAATGCCTTTTTTATGAGCATATTTAATCTCTAAGGCGTAATATACTTTATTTCTGATGGAATTTTCCAATATAGTGCTATTCGTTAAGTTTTAAACCATAATTTAAACTCTTTTGAGTGGCTGGTATTCCTTTCGTTAGCCACTCTGGGGCGGGTTCGTTTTTTAAATAGTGATTAAAATATTGTGACATCCTGTTAGTCCAATCAATTCTGTTTTTTCTTTGGGTTAACCCATGTTTTTCACCATTATAGTTAATCATCCACACGGGTTTATTGAGCCTTTTTAGTCCCATAAAAAGTTCAATGCCTTGATACCACGGCACTGCACCGTCCCCGTCGTTGTGCATCATTAGTAATGGCGTTTGTATATTTGGCAAATAGAATAATGGCGAATTTTCAATATACACCATGGGCTTTTCCCAAAGGGTTGCTCCAATTCTAGACTGTGTGAGTTCGTAATTTGCTTGACGAGAGTTGCCTGTTTCCCATCTAATGCCACCATATGCACTGGTCATGTTTGCTACTGGTGCCCCAGCTTCTGCAGCGGCAAAAATATCAGTTTTAGTAATTAAATAGGCCGTTTGATACCCTCCCCAGCTATGGCCTTGAATACCCAATTTTGTTTTGTCAATAAAGTTGCCTTCCAAAATCTTTACTATGCCAGACATTATACAATCATAAGCACTTGGCCCTGGATATCCCTTTTTGTAGATAATGTTTGGCACAAAAACCACATACCCATTGCTGGCATAATAAGAAAAGTTTATACTTGCTCTAGCTGGTTGTGGGACAATATAATTGTTTAATTCATCCGAAATCTTTTCATAGAAATAAGTAATCATTGGATATTTTTTTGTGCTATCGAAATTCTCTGGTTTATATAGTATACCCTCTAATTCTATTCCTTCCAAATTTCTCCATTTTATTAGTTCTGCTGTTCCCCATGTCCTATTTTGTTGTTGGGGGTTTCCATTACTTATTTTTCTCATTTCTTTAAAATCAAAACCAGAGGTGGTTTGTAAGTCAGGAAAAGTATCAAAAGCTTCTTTAGTAAAAACCACTTCATTGGCATCTTTTGCTTTCCATACTTTAGACGAAAAGGAAAAATTATCTAATATTAAAGATGTAATCTTATTTTCATAAAAATCGGTATAGGTTGCATAACCAGAAGCTTTTGTGGTTTCGTCAAAAATGTGTAATAGAAGTGCTTTTCTTATATCAATTGCGGTTTCTTTTTCTTCTGTTTGAATGTATCGATACCTCCTTTTATTCTCCCTTCCGTTGGTCAGTTTTTTAATGTCGGAATTTTTATTGGGGTCAAATTTCCAAATGTCGTATTTATCATAAATTAAAACTTTATCATCTTCTTTTGTCCACCCAGCCATACCATATGATTGTGGATAATCTGGAGTGTCATTGTCGGCATAATTTGAAAAGCTATTAGAGTTGGTAAGTTTCAAAATTTTGTTGTTCCTAATTTGATAACAATACCAAGCAGTATCTTGTAAAGCGTACCAAACCACATATTTTCCCTCGGGCGAAATACTTAAATTGGTAATTCTTGTATTTTCAAAAATTCGTGTTGCTTGTCCATCTTTTGTTGAAATCGTATAAATATCTGATGGGGGATTAAATGACCAATGTTGTGAAGAATATTTTTCATCAGAAACCGCTAAAACTACTTCCTCATTGGCATCTTTGCTTTGTATAATTTGAGGTATTTCAAGAGAAGCTAACGGAATAATTTTTTTATTAGAAGTAGAATATACTGCTAAAAAACTTTTTTTTAAATCGTTTTTTAAGTTTGCCAATTGTTGTGGCATCAATATTTTATCTTGCCAATTCCACACATCTAAGTTTACTATTTCGTCTTCTAAACGAGTGGTGTCTTTTAACAATGGTTGTGGATAGGTGCCAAAAAATAGTTTAGATCCATCTTTTGAAAATTTGGGGTTATAATCACCACTAACTTTCCAATTTAATGCATTGGGGATTTTTGTTGAATCAGCCAGAAGTTCAGCACTAGCCATGTCGGATTTCCAATACCACAACTGATGATTTTTTACCAATGCTTTTTTTGTAGTATCAGGATCTATAACAATGGCCCATTGTGTGCCATCATCAGATACATTTATAGATTTAAAATTCCCTTTTAAACGTAAAATGTTTTTCAAATTACCGCTATTTAAGTCAAAAGCATAAATGCCACTTAAAAATGTAGAGTCATTTCCTGTTGTCGAGAAAACTATTAGCTTCCCGGTTTTATCCATTTGGTATTGATTTACAAAAGGAAAAGTTTTTTGTTCTTTGGTTAAATAATTGAAAAGCAATAATTTGCTCCCACTTTCATCTGATTCTATTTTGCGTTTCTTTTTTTTTGCTATTGTGCTTGTGTCTTTCTTTAACTCTTTTTCTGGGTTTAGCAGAATTGATAAATAAGAGTTTGTGTTTTCTGGAAAAATAAAAGACTTTACATTAGCTATTTTTTCTAATTCATGTTTATTTATTTGGTAAATGCCCAAAGAATCTTTAGGGAAATCCTCTTTTTTCTTTTTTGCCAAATTTGCTTTTTTAATTTGAGATTTTGAAGGGGAAATTTTAAAAACTGCCCATTCAGAATCTTGACTTAGCTTTAAATCAGATGCTCGAGAAACAGTATCTATTGCATTACCCATTAATGGATAAAATACCATTTTGCTATCACCGTCTTGTGGCAAAAGGCTATAAACAACCCAATAGCCATTGTTACTTATTTTTGTTTCTGAAATTGAATTCCAGCTGTCGTAATCATTATGACTTAAGGGCCGTTTTTGAGAAAATGAATTATAAGTAAAAGCGAAAATGAAAAGAAATAAAAATTTCATATTTTATTTTAAAAGAGACTATTTTTCAAAAAGATTAAAGGGATTATTATCTTAATTTCAAAGTTACGATACTTACTAATGCCAAAACAATAGCGACAATCCAAAACCTAGTAACAATTTTTGATTCATGATACCCCTTTTTTTGATAATGGTGATGCAAGGGGGACATTAAAAACAAACGATTACTTTTTGCATATTCTAAACCATTTTTTCTTTTTTGGTATTTAAAGTAAGACACTTGAAGAATAACGGAGATGTTTTCCGCCAGAAAAATTCCACACATTAGAGGAATCATCAATTCTTTTCTTAAAATCAAGGCCAAAGTAGCAATAACACTTCCTAGCATTAAACTTCCTGTATCACCCATAAAAACCGATGCTGGATAAGCATTATACCATAAAAAACCGATGCAAGCTCCTAAAAAAGCAGCACAAAAAATAACCACCTCTCCCGAATTGGGTATTAACATAATATTCAGGTATTCTGCAAAAACTTTATTTCCAGACAAATAAGCAAAAATTGCTAAGGTAAGACCAATAATTGCTGAGGTTCCAGCGGCTAGTCCGTCTATACCATCTGTAATATTGGCGGCATTTGATACCGCAGTAATGATAAAAATACAAACAAAAACATAAGGTAGCCAAGCTAGGCTTTCGGGCAAAAAAGAGGAAAGTACAGAATAGTCTAAAACGTTGTTTTTTATAAAGGGTACTGTAGTGCTTAAAGAATGAACATCAATGAAATTTCCGGCACTAAAAACCCGTATTTTTACATGTTCATTATAATACAAGGTAAGACCCACAATTATACCTAAACCAACCTGGCCAATAATTTTAAAAGTTCCCTTTAGTCCTTCTTTGTCTTTTTTAAATACTTTTATATAATCGTCCGCAAAACCTATCATGGTGGTCCAAATCGTAGCTATTATAAGCAAAATAATGTAAACATTATCGAGTTTTGCAAATAGAAAAACAGGGACTAATAAAGAAGCCAAAATGATAAAGCCACCCATAGTTGGAGTGCCTTTTTTCTCGGATTGTCCTTGCAAACCTAGATCTCTTACCGTTTCGCCTATTTGTAAATTCTGTAACTTTTTTATGATACGTTTTCCATAAATGGCGGCTATCAATAATGACAATATAGTAGAAGCGGCTGATCGAAAAGAGATATATCGAAAAACTCCTGCTCCTGGAAAATCAAATGCCTGGTCTAGGTATAAAAATAATGAGTAAAGCATATTAAAGGGAATACTTAGGTTTAGTAGCAAAGATAAATCTTTTTCCTTTTATTTTAGGTAATGGTATTTAAGAAAGTTTTTTCTGTATAAAAAGCATTCTTATTAATAACAATAAGTTCAATACCCTATATGAGTGAGATAGAAAGGAAAGATTAAGAAACAAGATTAAGAAAGAACGGGAATTGAAAAGCGATTTGTGAAAAATAGAGCTTCAAGTATTTTACAAATGACTATTTTATTCTAAAACACACTTTTATTCTCCGAGAGCCAATTTTTAGCCATACTTTTTCCCCAATAGTGGGAAAAGAAGCTATGCTATATTCGAATTCACGAAAACCCTTTTGCGAAATGTGGCTCCTCTGTCAAACCTTGGTTCTTGGCCATTCACGTGTCCATCAGTATCTTTCTTTATGACTTGGTTAAATAATAAGGATTTACAGGATTTAGAGTGAAACCCTGAATTTTATAAACTTTAATTAATGATTGCCGTTTACTGAATTTGTTGTTAGCCTTAATTTCAGCATCGGCTGATCGCAGGTATGCCTGTCCAATTGAAAAAAGCCGAATGTCGGGCCAACTGGAATGCCAGCTCAGCCAAAAACACTCACAAAAAAGAATCCTGAAAGCCGTCCGCCATGAATTTTTAAATTAATTATCTAGCTATTAGCAATTTAACTTGCTTAAAAATTTTTATACGGACGTTTTTGCGATTAATGGAACAATCAGTGATTTGTTTTCTAAAAGGTTTTATTTAATAATATTTCTCCACTCTAAATCCTGTAATGCCTTATTTCTTAAACTTCTCTTCATTTTAAAGTAACATGGTCTTCTCAACTTGCGTAAAAAACAAGTTTTGAATATATCAACAACAACTCTATTAAAGAACCCTTTTTTATTTAACCTTTGGTGCTTTATTGCAGCTTTTGGAGCATATTTCTGTACCTACGCATTTCGAAAGCCGTTTTTTACTGGGCAGTTTGATGGTTATTTCTTTTTAGGAGTACCTTTAAAATCGATTTTGTAGAAATGCTTTATATACTTGGCCAAGTTACAGCTTCAATCGGGATAGTTTTGGTGCTTATTCTAGATATTCCGGTTCAAAGTAGTCCAGTGATTCCGGATGAAAGGAGGCCACTTTAAAGTGTTTTTTGGAGATGATTTGGATCTATCTTGTTTGAAAAACTCAATCTACCGCCGCCATCGCCAAAGTTTCGGATACCGATCTACGTAACTATCAGAGAGAAATACGGTGTCGATATTAGGGTTTGCCCAAAATGTAATGAAAACCATTTGGTTTGGTAGCTCAGTTTCGCCGAACACATCGGGGGCGGACTTCCGCTAGCAAAAAGATCGGGATGCCGCAACACCCAATTTAGAGGGGTCTTTAGTGGGGTCTTTCTTCTATTCTGCTAAATGTTACAAGCTGGCGTTCTGTCTGTCGTTGCTTGTCTGTCCATTGTTTGCAGTGTCTTTGGTGCGTTGGCTTGGTGGCTCTTTTGTAAAACTTGGCTTTAGCTTGGGCTTGTGCGGTTTTGCAAATGTGCCACCAAATGCGTTGGCTATCCTGTCATTCCGTTTATAAATGTTTCTACAAAGTCCATAATTCGTTTCAATATTCTGTCGCCTAATTTTTTGCGTTGCAATAAACTTGGTTTTTCACCGTCAATGAGTTCCAATACCTCGTCCCTCAATGGTTGCCTTTCCGCAAATAAGTAGTCCTCAATTAATTTTTCTGTTTTAGCTGCAGATAGACTTTCTTCTTGTACTAACTTTAAAAATGCATTTTGTTGTTCTGCATTCCAATATTTTTCAAACTCCGGCTCTATATTTTCTGTGTCAACAATAACTGGTAAATTCTCTTGAATAAATTTCTCTATCAATTCTCGTTTGCTACGCAAGGTCGTTTCGGTGCTTAACAAGTTGAAAATTTCTTGCTCTGCTTTTGTTGTGTCCTTTTGAGTTTGCGATTTGAGCTTGATTAAAAGTTGAATGATATATGCAACATTGATTTCGTCACGGTGAATTAACTCCAATTCAAAGTCTACATCTTCCAAAATGGAAACTTTCTCTTTTTGGTGGTTGCTTTTTACTTTGTCGTAAAGGTCAAGATACTTGCTTTTGAAATCTTCAAATTGTTGCTCGGTCATTTTCAGGTCCGCCCATTTGAAGTCAGAAAACGCTGTGAGAATATTTTTTATTCTCATTAAATCTCTAAACGCTTTTATAAATTCAAGTTCGTCATCTTCGGTTTCTAAATCATCAACTTTGTCCGTTGTTGGCGTTAATGAAATTAAATGCTCAAAGGCTTCATCAAACTTGGCTGTATAGTCTTCATAAGGTTTCATTATAATTACTTCAATAGCTTCTTTGTTGCTAAATAAAGTAATGGCTTCGTCTGTTCGGTTTTTAAGGTTGCGGAACGCAACAATATTTCCTTGGCTTTTCTGCTCGTTTAATATTCTGTTTGTTCGGCTGTATGCTTGTATTAATCCGTGATACCTTAGGTTTTTGTCCACATACATTGTGTTCAATGTTGGGCTGTCAAAACCTGTGAGGAACATATTTACCACTACCAAAATATCAATTTTGCGTTCTTTTACTTTCTTTGAAATGTCGTTATAATAGTTGTAAAAACTTTGACTGTCTTTAGTAGTGAAGTTGTCGCCAAATAGTTTGTTGTAATCTTGAATGAACTCTTCTAGCTTATCTCTGCTGTGAGGATTTATTTTGTATTCGGGCATTGGTTCTGCGACTACATTCAAATCAACATTGTCAAAATCTTGCTCAAAGTTTATAAAGCCGTTTGCATCTGCATCATCTTCATTTGCACCATAGCTAAAAATGGTTGCAATGCTCAAATTGTGTAATCCTTCCGCTTTTTTCTTTTTGAATAAATCAACATACTTGATAAGTGTAGGAACATTATTAATACAAAACATAGCCGTAAACTCTCGGCTGTGTGTTTTGCGATTATGATGTGAAATAATGTAATCCGTTATTTTATCTAAACGGGTTTCATCTTCCATCAACTCTTTGGTGTCAATGTCTTCTACCTCAATATCAATGTTGGTTTCTCGCCCGTCTTTGTGTTTGTATCTTCCAACATATTCAACAGAAAACTTTAAAACATTTTCATCTTTGATTGCATCTGTTATAACATATTTATGCAAACAGTCTTCAAATAAATCTTTGGTGGTTCGTTTGCCGTGTTCGTTTTTGGCTGCATTGTCTTTAAAAATGGGTGTGCCTGTAAAACCAAATAACTGGGCATTATTGAAAAACTCTTTTATTCGTTTATGTGTGTCACCAAACTGGCTTCTGTGGCATTCGTCAAAAATGAAAATGATACGTTTGTCTTTCAAATCAGCCATTTTTGCCTCGTACTTCAATTTGCTAATTGCTGTGTTTAGCTTTTGAATGGTGGTAACAATGAGTTTTGAGTTTTTGGCTTCTCCTTTTTTGTCAACGTAAGTGCCTGTAAACTGCTTTACTAAATTTTGCGTATTGTCCGTTCCGTCAATACAACCTTCTTGAAAACTATTGAATTCTTTGGTGGTTTGATAATCCAAATCTTTTCTGTCCACCACAAAAACCACTTTGTGAACTTGTGGCAATGCCATTAAAATTTGACTGGCTTTAAAACTGGTTAGGGTTTTGCCCGAACCTGTAGTATGCCATATATAACCGTTTTTGGTTGAGTTTTTTACACGTTCTATTAAGGCTTCAACTGCATAATACTGATACGGACGAAGCACCATTGGTATTTTATAGGCTTCGTTGAGCACAATGTATTTGCATATCATTTTACTCAAATGGCAACGTTCTAGAAATGTATCGGTAAAGCCGTTCAAGATATTAGAAAGCCTTTTATTTTCTATATCTGTCCAATAGAATGTTTGCTTGAAACTTTGGTTTCTATTGTTGGCGTAATATTTTGTATTTACACCGTTGCTAATGATAAAAATCTGTACATACTGAAACAAAGCCGAATTTGCACCAAATGAATGTCGTTGATAACGGTTGATTTGATTAAAAGCTTCTTTCAATTCCAAACCACTGCGTTTCAGTTCTATTTGCACTAAAGGCAAACCGTTTATAAGAATAGTAACATCATAGCGGTTTTTAAACTTTCCTTCCTGGCTTACTTGATTGGTTACCTGATATTGATTTTGACACCAATGTTCTGTGTTCAAAAATTCAAAATAAAGATTTTCACCTGCTGAGCCTGCCGAAGCATCTCTAACAATGTGTTGCTTTTGCCTTAGAGTTTTACCCTTTTCAAAAACAGAACCTTTGCTCAATAAGTTTAAAATCTTCTCAAACTCTGTTTGAGTAAACTGCGCATTACCTGTTTTGGATAAGGCCGACTGATTATGTTTTTCTAATTGCCCTTTTAGATTGAGCAATAAATCCTGTTCGCTATTGATTACAATATAGCCATATCCCAATTTTTGTAATTGGGCAATCAATTGTTCTTCTAATATTTGTTCGGATTGTCTGCTCATTTTATTTTTTATTTAGCTCCATAGGAGCTAACTGTTTGTAGATAAATATTTCGTCAATTTTTTTAGCTCTGTAAGAGCGGTCTGTATTATTCGATCCATTCAAATAAATATTTTTCATCAAATTCAATTTCAAATTTATGAAGAAAGTCAAGGTATTCTTCTTTAAAAGTTTGCTTTTTATGATGCTCTTCTTGATTTAAAATATATTTGCTCACATTATCTATTTGGCTTTTTGAATAAGAAAAAGCCCCAAAGCCTTCCTGCCAATTAAATTTTCCATTAATCCAATGGTTGTCATTTATAAATTTGGAAGAACCGGCTTTAATATCCCTCACTAGATCAGAAATGGCAATATTGGGTTTTATACCAACTAACAAATGTGTGTGGTCGGGCATTGAAAAAATTGACAGCATTTTTTGTTCTCTGTTTTGTACAATACCAGTAATGTATTTATGCAATTCTTCCCTGTTTTGCTTTGCAATAAGGTTTTTCCTGCCCTTTACGGCAAATACAATTTGAATATAAATTTGTGTATAGGTGTTTGGCATTTATTTTCAGGTCGCTCCTATGGAGCTAATTTAAATTGATTGCAAATTTTTTTACAAACAGTTTGCCCCGAGGGGGCGTTATAATGGGGGTATGTTTTTTTACAAACAGTTTGCCCCGATGGGGCATGGCTATGGTTGTATGTTTTTCTACAAACAGTTTGCCCCGCTGGGGCATTATAATGGGGATATGTTTTTTTACAAACAGTTTGCCCCGCTGTGGCATGGCTATGGATGTATGTTTTTTACAAACAGTTTGCCCCTCTGGGGCATTATAATGGGGGTATGTTTTTTTACAAACCGTTTGCTTCGCTGTGGCATTGCTATGAATGTATGTGTTTCTACAAACTGTTTGTTTAATGCTCCATAGGAGCAAACTGTTTGTAGCACTATGTGTATGGCAACATTGTAGCTCCATAGGAGCGGTCTGTATTTTTAGTATTTTCATTTTACACAAACATTTTTTGTAACAATCCCTTTTTCCATTGTTCGGTTTGGGCTATTTGGATTTGAATATTGTTTATTTTTTTGTCTATGGATGATAGGAAATTGGCGATTTGGGTTTGTTCTTGGATTGATGGAATTGAAATTTCCATTTCTGCAAAAACAGAAATCCAATGCCTTCCGTGACCTCCGATTTCATAGTCTATCATTTTCATTGCTTCATAAAGAAATTTGATATTTGAATTATTTTTTGCCTTTAATATTTTCATTGCAGATGATTTAGCTTTAAAATGAAAATCTACAAATTGTGTTGCTGTCGTAAAATCATCAAAAATAATAACAGGCAAATTTTCTTTAAAAATCCCCTTTATTTCATCTGTATAGCCTAAAATAAATGTTTTACCGGCTGTAACAACGGGTGTTTCAAATTTATCATCATATTCTGTGCTTGAAACTAAATAATTTGTTGGTTGTTCATATTCCAACACCTCTCCCAACTTCTTCACTTCCCAATCCGCAAACTCTTTCCCATTTTCATCTTTAAATCTCAATTGTCTGAATTTGGATTTTTGGGATTTTAAGATTGTAGGATTTTCTTCCTCTTCATTTTCAATCCCATCATCCTTTAATCTTTCCAATGCTAATTCGGACAAGAATAGTTTTTGCATTACGCCTTTTTTGTAATCTGCCAAAAGGCTTTTTTTCTTTTTAAGGGCTTGTAGTTTTTCATCATTACTTCTTATGAATAGAGCAATTTTATCTTGCTCCGCATTTGAAGGAAGATTTAATTCTAAAAGAGATAATTGACTAGAATACAAATGAACAACTGAAATGCCCTGTGCTAAACTAGCTATTTCTAATTTCTTTTTGTAGTTCAAATAATACGATAAGAACACACCATTATTTTGAGTTTTAATTATGTTCAAATCACCTCCTAATGCAATTCCATTTCTTAAAACACAAGAAGCCGTTGCAATATCAATTTGCGTTTCTCCTGATGCTGGAATGATTACATCATTAGCTTCACTAAAAACTAAATCATTTGCATCAATATTGGTTCTTGATTTTACATCGCTAATTGTTTCTCCATAAGTCGTGTAGAGTTCTCCGTAACGAATGCATTCAATAGCACTATTTTCAACAATATCTGCTTTTGAAATTCCTTTGCCTTTTGAAAAACTTGCAATTTCTCCAAATTTATGTTTCTCCCAATTTTTCGAAAATTCAGGGAAACGCAATTGCGGTATATTCATTTGCTTTTCCATTATTTCTTCTTTTTGGTATCCTTCAATACTTTTTTCTCATCACCTTCCAATTTTCGTTGTAGCTTTTTCACATCTTCGGCAGCAGGTAAGTTTTCGGGTACTATGCCTCTTTTTGTAAGCATTT
>JANOMP010000011.1:0-5031 GCA_031420365.1 Cytophagaceae bacterium | reverse complement strand
GATCCCAACGCGCCTCACTGCGCCGTTCATGGCGACGCGCTCTCCGTGGGCACGTGTCCGCGTTGTGGGCGGTTCGCCTGCCCGAGGTGTCTGCTCGTGCTTTCAGTGGGGAGCGGGCAGTGCGTGGAATTCCGGTGCCGGACAGTTTGGCTATTACCCCAATGCATCGGTTAACGATGTTGGTTTTCTGAATGCTTTGGTGGACACAGCCGAAGCCAAATGGGCTATTAACCCGGCGAAAGTTTATTTGTGCGGTTTCTTTCTTTGAGGAAATTTTGCTTTCATTAAATTTCTAAATACTATTATTAATTATTAATTTAAAAAAAACGACTTTCTAGATCTAAATGAATTGGTGTTTCTGGAAGCGCTTGAAAACTACACTATGTTCCACCTAAAAGATGGCTCAAAAGTCATCTCATCTTTAACTCTAAAACGTCACCAAGAAAAACTTTCCGACCGTGATTTTTTAAGGGTAAATCGATCGATGATTATTAATATTCTATTTATAAATTCTATCATTCTTAAAAAAGATACGCATTTTGTTTGTTTGCAAAATGGCAATGAAATAAAAGTTTCACGCCGGCGTACGTCTGCCTTGGCTCACTTAGCTTCTTAATTACTTATATCAACTTACAATCCTTTAATTAGGTTTCAAAACAAAATTTAAATAAACTCATTATGAGAACATTATTTACAACCAAAAAAATTATATCATTTTTCAGCCAAGTACTTGTATTTGTGCTTGGTTTTTTTACAAATCTCTTTCAAAAGACTTTAACCGTTAGCTTTCTGTCTTCCTCATTATACAAAGGTAAAGGGTATTTGAAGGCTTGGATGGTGATGATACTCCTAGGTTTTGGTGGGGGAGTAATGGGACAGACCACTTTGATGAGTTGGGACATGAGTACTCAAACAAGTACCGCTTTCATTGGTCCATTAGCACCAGGTATTACAAATGGTAACTTAGCATCTAGTTCAGGAGCACTTACTAGAGGTGCGGGTGTTACCCCATCAGGATTAACCAGAGGCTGGGGCGGCTCTAACTGGGAACAAACTGGAATAGCCAACCTTTCGAGCAATAAAAATATAACCTTCAATGTTACCCCAAAGGATGGTTTTGCTGTGAGTTTAAGTTCAATTAATCCTTTTTCATATAGGAGATCAGGTAGTTCGTCAGCTGGCCCGTCGAATGCAATAATAGAAGCAACTGCGAATAGTGTAACTTCTGGTATTTCTCAAGGTTCAATCGCTTTCGGTAATTCAACAGCTAGTGGTGCAGATATCACACCGACAGTCAATTTAAGTGCGGATAATTTTCTTCAAAATATAAAAGGCCCAATTACTTTCAATTTATCTCCCTATGGAGCAGCAAGTGCCGCAGGAACCTTATACATTTTTGATGTTGCCAATAATTCCAATGCTGATTTTTCAATAACTGGACGAATATTAGGCACAGAGACTTTAGCAATTTCTACGCTTGAAAGCTGTTTTGGATTTGCTAGTAGTGCTCAAACATTTGCATTAATAGGAGATGGTTTGACTTCTGCAAACGTTGTTTTAACTGCACCAGCAGGATTTGAAATTTCAGCAAATGGTGGAGTATCGTACTTCTCTTCATTAGCTATTACTCCTGCTTCGGGAAGTGTCAATGCAACAATTCATGCTCGGATAAAAGCTTCTACAGTAGTAGGTTCACCTACGGGCAATATTACAATTACTGGTGGCGGTTTTACAGTAGACGCAGATCTAAAAGTGGCCTTGAGTGGTGTAGTGAATCCAACACCTACTGCGGCTGTACTTTCGGGCACTGCTACGATATGCGAAGGCGGTAGTACAAATTTAGTGGTAGCTATTACGGGTGGCACTAGTCCTTTTTCGGTGGTTTATAATGATGGTACTGATAATATATCTGTATTATCTTATACGACAGGTGCCAATATTTCAGTAAGTCCTATAATTGACAATACTTATTCAATGGTGTCGGTAACTGATATTAAGGGTTGTTTGGTAGGAAGTGGCAATTTGAGTGGGACGCCAATAGTTACAGTTAATAATGTAAGTGCGGGAGTTTTAACTGGTGGAGAGACTATATGTAGTGGAGATAACCCCGCTATTATTTATGGAGATGGATCAAATGGTTCAACAGATCACACGGGTGATGGTGTTATTCCTCCCAATCCTTCAGGGATATTTTGGCAAGTTGCCACCTCTGCAGATTTTACAACTGGTTTATTACCTGGGGCTCAGTTTACTTCAAACTTTGACCCTACTCCAATAATAAATACAACAAGTAGCGATGTTACCTACTATTTTAGAAAAATGGTTAGATCTACCTTAAATAGTGTTGCTTGTAGTCATATTTCAAATGTAATTTCGGTTGTGGTGCAACCCGAGCCAGTGGTATCAAACCAAACGCCAAGTGCTGTTTGTAGTGATGCAGCTGTAGGTGTTGACTTTAGCTCAAGTGTAGTTACTAGCGTAGCAGCAGCAACATACAATGTAACAGCTTTAAATCTAAATGGGTTAACCGTAAGTGCAGGTTTAGCAGGTGTAGCGAATGGATTATTAGCAGCAGATTTAGCTGATGATGCGTTTACGAATACAGGTTTAACGGCAGTAGATGTAGAATATACAGTAGTTCCAGTTAGTTTAGCAGGGTGCGAGGGGGCTTCATTTACGGTTACAGTAAGTATTAAACCAGAACCATCTGTATTAAACCAAACACCAAGTGCGATATGTAGTGATGCAACTGTAGGTGTTGGCTTTAGTTCAAGTGTAGTTACTAGTGTAGCAGCAGCAACATACAATGTAACAGCTTTAAATCTAAATGGGTTAACCGTAAGTGCAGGTTTAGCAGGTGTAGCGAATGGATTATTTGCAGCAGATTTAGCTGATGATGCGTTTACGAATAATACGAGTGCAACGGTAAATGTAATTTACACAGTAGTGCCAGTAAGTGCAGATAACTGTGTAGGTAATTCATTTACAGTTACAGTGCCAGTGCAACCCGAGCCAGTGGTATCAAACCAAACGCCAAGTGCTGTTTGTAGTGATTCACCAGTAGGTGTTGACTTTTCATCGAGTACAAGTGTAGCAGCAGCAACATACAATGTAACAGCTTTAAATCTAAATGGGTTAACCGTAAGTGCAGGTGGAGCAGATGTAGCGAATGGATTATCTGCATCAGCTTTAGCAGACGACGCTTTCACGAATACAGGTTTAACGGCAGTAGATGTAGAATATACAGTAGTTCCAGTTAGTTCAGTAGGATGCGAGGGGGCTTCATTTACGGTTACAGTATCTATCAAGCCCGAGCCGGTGGTATCAAACCAAACACCAAGTGCGATATGTAGTGATGCAGCTGTAGGTGTTGGCTTTAGTTCAAGTGTAGTTACTAGTGTAGCAGCAGCAACATACAATGTAACAGCTTTAAATCTAAATGGGTTAACCGTAAGTGCAGGTTTAGCAGGTGTAGCGAATGGATTATCTGCATCAGCTTTAGCAGACGACGCTTTCACGAATACAGGTTTAACGGCAGTAAATGTAGTATATACAGTAGTTCCAGTTAGTTCAGTAGGATGCGAGGGGGCTTCATTTACAGTTACAGTAAGTATTAAACCAGAACCAGTATTTGAAGCACCAACATTAGCGAATGCATGTAGCGATGATATAATAGGTGCAGTAATACCACAAGATGCTGATGCACCATTAGCTGCTAGATTTGATATTAGTAAAACTGTTGCTACAGGATTAACGCCAAAAGGAACTTTGGCCACAATGGGTTCAGGAATTACATATAGCTCTTCTTATATTTCTAATGACACGTATGAGAATTTAACAAACGGAGTATTACAGGTAGTATATACTGTAACTCCGATAAGTGCAGCTGATTGTAAAGGCGACCCAATTGAGATAATAGTAGATATCAACCCTGAGCCGGTATTTGTAGCACCAACATTAGCAACAGTATGTAGCGATGCCATTATAAGTGCAGTAATACCACAAGATGCTGACGGACCATTAGCTGCTAGTTTTGATATTAGTAAAACTGTTGCTACAGGATTAACGCCAAAAGGAACTTTAGCCACAATGGGTTCAGGAATTACACATAGCTCTTCTTATATTTCTAATGATACGTATGAGAATTTAACAACCGGAGTATTACGGGTAGTTTATACTGTAACTCCGATAAGTGCAGCTGGTTGTAAAGGCGACCCAATTGAGATAAAAGTAGATATCAAACCAGAGCCAAACCCCATACTTACAACCACCATTCAAAAATGCTCTTCCGAACCATATACATTCGATTTTGATACTTATATTCAGAACAATAGTACAGATTTGGGTCAAGTAACTTATACATATTCTGTTGTAAAAGTTCCAAATTTACTTCTTTTGGATCCAGATCCAGCAGGTACTGGCCTCACAAGTTCAACTGGAGCTATTACAAATTCAATTACTAATTTTGGAACTAATCCTATTACAGTACGTTACACAGCGATACCAACAGGTGCGAATGGCTGTGTAGGTACGCAGTTTATAGTCAATGTTGTAATAAACCCTGCCCCTATAGTAAATATCTATCCCAATGGAAGTGACGACCTTTGTGCTGGAGATTCTAGAATAATTTCAGGGGGAGTTAGCCCTACTGGTACCTATACGAATGTTTGGTCTATTGATTCTCAAACAGCTGGAGTCGGTGCAAGCTTAAGTTCTACTGGTAGTATTTCTACTTCATTGGTTATTCCTTCTGGTGCAGCAGCTGGTACAATAGTAGTTAAATTTTTAGCTACCAATACTTTTACTGGATGCTCAAACTCGACTTTATATACTTTCACCGTAAAGCAGAAACCAGTTATTACGGTTGCAAATGCTACTATTTCAGCATGCGAAATTCCTAGCAATCCAGGAAAAGCTAGCTTTAACTTTGCTGCAGCCACTGTTACTGTAACTCCTCTTATTGCAGTAATAACTTATCATACTTCTGCATCAGATGCGCAAAGTAACCTAGGAGCAATTACTAACACTGCC
>JANOMP010000010.1:0-10744 GCA_031420365.1 Cytophagaceae bacterium | reverse complement strand
TGGCAATTTTAGTTGATCGAATTGTTCTGATACAAAATTTAATCCACCAAAAGAGTGGATATTTTCTAAACTTGTTGTAATTTTCATCTCGTAAGGTATTTCACTAAATATAGTGATTTTTTGGGGAAGAAAAAATATTTTAAGTCATTGATTTTCAAGCTTTTTCGATTCCTTTTTATATACTGCCTGCGGATTTAAGGTTCCACACTATTCTCAATTAAACTTATCAAACATATTTTTTTATTATTAACTTAGACTTTTAAATATGATTTTAATGAAAGCAATACCTATTCTAACTATATTATTATTATTTGATATGTCTACAAAAGTATTCAGTCAACAAACCAATTATGATGAATCATTTGTTGGTGCTTTTACACTTCCTGACCCATTAGTTTTACAAAATGGCAAAAAAGTGATAAATACAAGCTTTTGGGAAAAGCAGCGTAGGCCCGAAATTTTAAAATTGTTTAAAGAACATGTCTATGGTAAATTTCCAGAAACTAAACTAACTCCAAGATTTGAAATTAGTACTGTGAATCCTAAAGCACTGAATGGGAAAGCCACAAAAAAAGAAGTTATCATATATTTTGGTTCTACAATTGATGCTCCTAAAATGCATCTATTGATTTATCTTCCAAATCAAGTAAGCAAACCAGTCCCAGTTTTTTTAGGCCTTAATTTTTATGGCAATCACACGGTTCATCCAGACAAAACTATACGTATGACTGATAAATGGATGCAGAATAATAAAGAATATCATATTACCGAAAATAAAGCAACAGAAGAAAGCCGAGGAGCTGAAAGTAGAAGATTGCCAATTGAAAACATTTTAAAAGAAGGTTATGGTGTGGCCACTGTTTTTTGCGGAGATCTTGAAGAAGATAATTCAGAAGGTTGGAAAACTGGAATACGGACTTCATTGCAAAAAGAATTAAACATAAAACCAAATGAATGGTCTGCTATAGGTGCTTGGGCTTGGGGATTAAGCAAAGCAATGGACTATATAGAGACCGATGCTCAAATTGATGCAAAAAAGGTGGCGGTTTTGGGGCATTCGAGATTGGGGAAAGCTGCACTTTGGGCTGGAGCCAATGATACACGCTTTGCAATGGTTATTTCAAACAATTCAGGTGAAGCGGGTGCTGCATTGGCAAGGAGAAACTTTGGAGAAACCATTGGTGATATAACGAAAACATTTCCGTGGTGGTTTAATACTGTATATCCAAAATATGCCAAAAACCCAAATAAAATGCCTGTTGACCAACATCTCTTGTTATCCTTAATGGCGCCAAAACCGTTATATGTAACAAGTGCCTCTGAAGATTTATGGGCAGACCCTAGGGGTGAATTTTTAGGTTTAAAAAATGCTGAACCGGTTTATGCTTTGTATAAAAAAACGGGAATTTTAGGCTTTGATAGTCCATCTTTAGAAAATCCAGTTGGAAAAGATATTAGATATCATATTAGAAATGGGAAACATGATATTTTATGGTATGATTGGAACGAGTTTATTCGATTTGCGAATGAGCAATGGAAATGATTAATATTTTCAAAAGTAAAATCAAATATATTTATCAATTTTACAGTTTTTATTTTAAAAAAAACAAAATGGTTTTTTTATTAAACATTCCGATCAAAAACTAAAGTTAGACAAAAAAACAAATTTTATTGTACCTCCCCTATCGCTTCAAAGCCTCAATAACAATCTCCTCAAAGCCAGGTAATGTTTTATACGCATAGGTGCATTTCCATTTTGATTTAGATTGAAAGGAGACCTCTAAAAAATCTTTCTCTTTCGGTCTATTTACTGGTATTGTTGCATCGTTGGTTTTCCTTATTATTTCTACTGGCATATCTTTATAATACTTAAAATAGTTTGGGTGTGTAAGATACCCTAAAGGGGTTACATCAAAAGGAATAAAACCATCGTTACCAAAAAGTTGTTGATGTCTTTTCGACCAAGGTCTTAAAAAATCATATACCCATTTATCGCCTTCAAAGGAATTGTTTAAGAATTCATAATCGGTTTTGCCTAAAAACAAATAAACGCTACATTCAAAACCTGATAAAACTACTTTTACTCCAGATTCAAATACTACTCTAAAACCCTCCACATCTTTTTCAAAATTATAATCTGAAACTATATGAGTTTCTAAACCCGGCTGAAAGTGAAAATCAGGAGTCCTTCCTGCACAAAAAACTATTTCTTCTATTTGAGCAGCTAATTCAGGATGATTTTTTAAAACTGTAGCCACATTTGTAGCGGGACCAAGTGCTAAAATAGTAAGTTTCTCTTTTTTTAAAGCTGCGGCCAATGCTAGGGTAGCGTCATTTTCAACGCCCACATCTGTACAAGTATTTGAACCCTTATAAATTGGAATCTTTAGATTTGGGGCATACCATTTTAATATTTTCTCTGTAATTGGATAGGCGTAATCTACATAGGTCACCAAACCAATTCCTACGATATTTATTTTATCTTGGTGTTTGAGAGCCATCATTAAAGTAATAGCATCATCTACTTCACGTGGAGCTCGATCAGGATTCCCGATCATAATGTCTGTATCAAACCATATCTTTTTTTGAGCAAAAGAGGAAATGTTTGAAACTCCTAAAAGCATAAAAAACAAAATATATCTCATAAAATTAATGGTTAATAAGTAATTCTTTGGCCTCTTTACATAATTCAACACGTGTTTCAATAGAGCTAGACAAGGGAAGCTGAGCTAAACCAATTATTCTTCTTAAAATCTCAACTCCAACAAACTGAAATAATAAATTTATACTAAAATCTTCCCTTTTCTCATAACTAGTAATGGCCAAATCAATAATTTCTTGACTCTGACCGCTTAGCTTTAAATGAGCAATTAAAACACCCAAATCAAACTCCGCAAAACCAAAAAAACAAAATTCGGGATCAATAATCTTTACACCCTTATCTGTATTAAGAAAACTTCCAGGATAAAAATCGCCATGCAAAAGATATGGTCCATTTGACAAATAAAGATCTCCTAAGTATTTAATTTTATTTTTTAAATTCACATCTTTTTTATACGTCAATGCTTCATTTTGCAAACCGGGCAAAATAGAGTCTAGGTTAAATCCATTATCTTCCATAAACGGATATAAAAAAATATGCTCATGATTTAAAATACGCATGGCCTTGTTCTCGAAAATTGGTGGATGAAACCCATCTTTAAACCCAATATGCAATTCGTTTAAAAAAGATATGATTTCTACCACTTGCTCTTTATCAATTTCCTGATTCGGTAAATACAGGAATGAATAATCACTTGAGAAACCTAAATCTTGCAAAGCAATAATATTATTTACCTCATCAATGCCAATCAAAGAAGGCATAAAAGCTTTTAATTTCTCATTTGATAGGATAAATTCATAAAATTTCCCCTCAATTATAGCCCGATTTGCTGGAGCTGAAATACTGGGATATTTTTCGACAAAATCTTTGGATTGTTTTAATATCAATGTTTTTCCTGTGGAAATATACACCCGCAAGGCGAAATTCATGTTTCCATCACCAGGTTTTTCCACTTTAAGAATTTTATCTTCCTCACTTATCCATTTCCTATCTTTTAAATACGATTCAATCTCTATTAAATTATCTATTTTTAATACCATAAAAGTTTATAATTATTTTTCAAAAAACATATCTAGCCCCAAATTGAAATTGCCTAGGTGCTGAAGCAGCTCTTATAACATACGAATTAGTTTTTTTGGATCCCACCTGAAACTGATTACTATTACCTCTGGCCACATTAAAACCAGAATAATTTGCCGCATTTAAAAGATTAAAAATATCAGCCGAAAGTTCAAAATGTTTCATTAAAGTATACTTAACAGACAAATCAAATGTATTTGCCCAAGGAAGCCTGTCATTATTTCGGCCATCTCCGGGGCTAAAATCCCCTGGATAGAAAAAGTCGTTATCTCCATTTAAATCGGTGGTTCCATAAATTCTTGCATCTGCCAAACGGGTAATCGGCTGCCCACTTTGAATCAAAAATGCAGGCGAAACCACTAAATTTTTTATTGGATACCAAAAAAACATAGCACTTACCACATGCCTTCGATCGTTTTCATCATACGTATATTCTGCATCAAAATTATTGGAGTCGTTTGCTCTGGTATTAATACTTCCTGTATTGCTTTTTACTAAGGCCAAAGAATAGCTCATCCTAAAGGCATACCTATCTTCTCCCCTAAGTTTCTGATACACTAAATTCATAGCCCAATATCTCGCTTTTCCATTAGTTTCATTTACAAATACATTTCTAGCAATTCCTCTCAGGGTGTCGGCACCACTTAGTGCATAAACACCTTTACTATCCGCTTTTAAAGGGACTGGCCTAGTTAAATCCGCTTCAGCAACTTTGCGAACCACCAATTTTTTTGGATCATTTAATGGATAAGCCGATGGGGCATTAATGTTTCTGATATAATATAAGTTATTCGTAGCCACATAATTTAAATCTAGGGTAAAAAGATGGATCTCGTCTGACTTATGTTGATACCCCAATGAAACTTGATGAGAATACGGATTCTGGAATCCATTAGGGTTCATTACTCTTAAGTTATTGGTAAATTGTTTATCACGTCTTGCTTGCAAATCCGTAAAACTTGGGCCGTTTAAATAAGAAATATTATTTGATGTGGCACGAATATTTCCAGGAAATGTAATTTTATCGATATCCGCATTTGCATCTAATTTGCCAAGTTTCTGAAGCTCTTTTAACTGCTTTTTAAAATCCACAGAGCTACTGCTAAATTGTAAAGCATCACTATAAATAGAATACTTAATTTTATCATTAAAAATTCCATAGCCGCCTCTTATCGTATTTTTGTCATCAATTTTATAATTGTATGCTACTCTAGGCCCTAAATTATTCAAATCTCCTTTTGTTCCACCAGCTTTCGACAGGTTATCATAATCATATCTTAAGCCAAGGGTAACATTTAATTTATTATTTACAGAAATCAAATCTTCAAAATAAGTGGAAAACACATTTTGTCTAGCTCCGAAAGTGGTAGGGCGAAGTTCAATATCGTAATTAATTACTCTAACATCTTTTGGAATATCATTGACATCTAAGGCCGATCCCGTATTTTTTAATTTTACCACTTCCATTTGAGCTTGGTTTAAACGAACTACATAGGTTCCGTATTGATTCCCACCTCCTAGCAACGAAAAGTTGGAAGTAATAAACTCCGCACCTATTTTAATAGAATGTTTGCCTTGACGATAAAAAAATTTTTGTTGAATTTGGTTTGTGAATTCTTCGTCATCAAAAATGGCTCCGCTTTGTCCCAAAATGGCAAGAACAGCCCCACTTGGGTCTTGAACGGTTACCGAAGGACTAGTTGGATTAATTGGCTCTCTATAATTCCATCTAAAATATGAATTTTGATAATTAGTTTCTCCAGTAAGATAAGAACCCAAAACATAGGCATTCTTAATAGCAAATAGATAGGTTCTATTCTTTTGAGCAGACGCTGCAGAAGGAAATAATGTACCTCCTTCCAAACCACCTCCTTGCCTATCTATATCAAAACTTCCATAGTTTGCCCTAAACGATGTTTTAAATCTCTTCGACCATAATTGATCTATTTTTGCGGAAGAATACGAAAATTTATTAAAACCTCTTACAATTTCATTAACGCCCAAAAGTGGGACATTCAATAAATTATCTTTTTTATCTAACGTTTGCTCAAAATTAATATAGAAAAACGTCTTGTCTTTTTTTATTGCACCACCCAATCCAAACCCTGCCTGATCACGCCTAAAGCCATCCTTTACTTGATTACCAGACAAATCTAAAGTTGCAAAAGGCGACTTCGAATCAATAACTGCACCTGGCCTTGTTAAATAAAAAGCCTCTCCGGTAAGTTTATTGGAACCCGAACGAGAGGTAACATTAACTATACCATTGCTAGTATTACCGAACTCGACAGAATAATTATTCGTCAACACGGAAATGCCATCCGCAAATCCAATAGGAGTATTAAACTTTACATTCCCCAAGAAACGCTCATTATTATCCATTCCGTCAATAAGATAATTAGTAAATGTGCCATTCAATCCATTAATAGAAACATTTGGAGCTTCAGCATAGCCAAGTGTCGCTACCGTTAGATTTGGAAGCCGAATCAAAGCCCTTGATATATCACGCCCTTCTACTGGCAATGCTTGAATTTCTTCTTTTGGAATTATATAAGAAACTTCCGCATTTTGAGTATTCATTTTTGCACTTTTGGAATTAGTAATTCGCACTTCTTCTAACAATTCTAAGCGAATAGTAGGTAGCTCTAAGGCAATCTTATTTATTTGTTCCGGTTTTATCGAAATATTTCCTTGAAAAACCTCCGAATATTTATCGTTGGGTAAAGTAAAGACTTTATAGGTTTTGATTAAGGATACATCCAAAAAAATTACCTTTCCAGCTTTATCTGTATTACCAGAAACCAGTTTTTCACCGTAACTTTCCAGAAAAACTTTCACTCCTTTAAGCGGTTTATTAACTAAAAGGTCAGTAACATACACTTCTAATTGATGCTGTGCGGTACTAGAAAAAGCATAAAAAAAACCAAGAATAAATACTATTCTTTTCATAGAAAAATTGATTTGATTTTAAAAATAAGAAGAAAAACTTTTACAGTTTAAAGCCGCAAAAGAGAAAAAAGGAATAGGTATTGGTAATTAAAAAATGGGAGGGCCTCGAAGCAATAAAATTTCTTTGAGAAACAAAATGTAGCTAATCTTAACATCGTTAAAATAAGTTTCAAAAAAAATCTTAACAATTTTTAGTAAAGCTTGTATAAATCCTCGACAGTAAACATATAATTTTAGCTCTTTAAAAGTATGAATATCTGGCAAGTTTTCAAGAACCAAAATATCAGAATCTTTATGATTACTGATTAAACTGGATAGCATATTTTTATTTTGCCATGGGATATTTTCAAACACAAAAGGGTTAAAACTACTTTTAGTTAGTCCTAATAGATATACCCCTCCCCTATGGTCTGGCCCAAGTACAAAATCGTGATCTTGAAGTTTTTTTATAGCTAAATTTAGCCTTTCATTATCTAAAGCAGGGCAATCGTTTCCAATACAAATAACTTTTTCAAACCCACTATTGAATACTTTTTGAATTGCTAAGGACAGCTTCTTTCCAAAGCTAAATGAGTTTGAAATACCAAAATCTGAGGAATCAAAACAGGAAACATTCGTCTTTTCTAAAAGCTTTTTAGTTTGTAGATTTAGTTGGTTAATTAATTTTACATTTAATGATTTATTTTGAATTGGAGCCAATTGTTTTTTTAAAGCCTCTTTTGAAGCTTTTTGCGAAAAAAATAAAATAGCTGTATTCGAATTCAAATTCAATATCTTTTTAATGCTAAAAACAAAATTATTATAAACTTGGATTAAAATTTTATTGAAAAAAAAATAAAAACTTCAAATAGTTTAAAAATAAGTATTAATCAACTTAAAATTATACTTTTAATTAATTTTTTCTAATTTCACTACTACACTTTTACTGGTTGGGGTTTGACTCCCTTCCGCTTGTGAATGTAATGGCACTAACACATTGGTCTCCGGAAAATAAGTAGCTAAACAACCCCTTGGAATAGCATAAGGAACGAGAATAAATTTTTCAGCTATTCTTTTTACCCCACCAAAATTATTTACGATATTCACCTTTTCATACATTTCAAAACCAAATTCCTTTAGGTCATCGGAATTTATAAAAATAATACGTCTCTCATTAAAAATACCTCTATATCTATCATTCAAGCCATAAATGGTTGTATTAAATTGATCATGACTTCGAATTGTCATCATCAAAAATTCATCTACTTCAAGATTTATTCTGTTCCAAGTATTTATGGTAAATTTTGCTTTACCAGTTAAAGTTTTAAATTTACCCTCTCTCGGACCATTGGGCAAATAGAAACCCCCATCAAACTCTATATTCTTTTCGAAATTTTCAAATCCTTCAATAGTTTTTTCTATTTCTTTTCTAATTAGGGCATAATCATCGGCAAATTTTAGCCAAGGAATTGAATATTTTTCTCCCAAGGTCTTAAATGCCAAATGAGCAATAATTGCAGGCTCACTCATTAAATTATCAGAAGGTGGTTTCAAAACTCCTTGTGATTTCTGAACCACACCCATGCTATTTTCAGTACTTACAAATTGTTCCTCATTTTTCTGAAAATCTTTGTCGGTTCTTCCCAAACATGGCAAAATAAGAGCTGTTTTTCCATGAATAAGATGGCTTCTATTAAGTTTAGTTGATATATGTACTGTCAGCTTACAATTTTGCAAAGCTTTAGCTGTATATTCCGTATCTGGAGAGGCAGAAAGGAAATTACCTCCAAGAGCAAAAAACACCTTAGCTTTTTTATCATACATTGCCTCTATGGCTTCTACTACATCAAAACCATGATCTTCTGGCGGTTTAAAGCCAAAATTTTTAAATATAGATTTATTAAAAGTAGAAGAAGGCTTATGCATAATACCCATACTTCGATCTCCCTGGACGTTCGAGTGCCCACGAACAGGACATGTTCCCGCCCCTTCCTTACCAATTGCTCCTTTTAAAAGTAAAAGATTTACAATTTCCTGAATAGTAGCCACCGAATTTTTATGTTGCGTCAATCCCATAGCCCAACATACTATTATTTTGCTATTTTCAGCAAGCAAATTCACCAATTCATTCAATTCAGAAAGTGTCAAACCCGCATCTGCAATTAATTTGGTTTCATCTTGTTGGTGTATATCTTCCAGATATTTTTCAAAACCTGTAGTGTTATTCTTAATAAATTGCCAATCTAGAATACCAGTTTGCACTTGGTCTCTTTCTACTAATAATTTATTTACAGCTTTAAGCAGTGCTAAATCTCCATTTATTCTTATTTGTAGGTATAAATCCGTAATGGAACTCCCTTTACCGAACAAACCATGAATAGTTTGTGGATTACTAAAACCAAGCAGTCCGGTTTCGAAAAGAGGGTTTATCGCAACTATTTTTGCTCCATTTTTTTTTGCTTTTTCTAAACTTGTTAGCATTCTAGGGTGGTTGGTTCCTGGATTTTGTCCCATAATTATTATGACCTCGGCTTTTTCAAAATCATCTAATGTTACAGAACCTTTTCCAATACCTAAAGTTTCAATTAATGCAACCCCACTAGATTCATGACACATATTGGAGCAATCAGGCAAATTGTTAGTGCCAAAAGCTCGAACAAACAATTGGTACAAAAAAGCAGCTTCATTACTTGATCTACCAGAAGTATAAAATATTGCTTCGTTTGGGCTTTTTAAGTCATTTAACTCCTTAGCTACCATTTCAAAGGCCTTTTCCCAGGATATTTGCTCATATTTTTTTCCTCCTTCCTTTAATACCATAGGGGCAGTAAGTCTCCCTTGTTTACCTAACCAAAAATCAGATTTCTCCGCCATTTCTTCTACAGAATATCTTTGAAAAAATGCGGGTCCTATTTTTAAAGTTGTGGCCTCATCGGCAATGGCCTTTGCACCATTTTCACAAAACTCCCCAATTACAGATCTATGCCCATCTGGGTCTGGCCATGCACAACTCGGGCAATCTATTCCTCCCTTTTGGTTTAAATTCAATAAAGACTTCAAGCCTCTGGCCACAGGCATTGTACCAAAAACATGTTGCATACTTGCATAAATACCAGGCCAGCCTACTGCTAATTTTGGCGTTTCTTTTTTTTGCTTTAAACCTGTAAAATTTTTAGGGGCTTGGGCTGAAGACATTTAGTCAATATTTTAAAACTTAAACTTACAAAATTTAGATTGAATGCCCGATAAGTAGAAAATAAAAAAATTAAATACAAAAACATTTTAACAAAATTGAAAGTCATTGATTTGGTTTTCAAAAGCCATTATTTATTACTAAATAACCAAAGAAATATAAATTTGTATCCCATTTATCTTCCTTATCTATGAAAATCAGTATATGAGAAATGCGAGTTGTGACTAAAAATAATCTTAAATAAACTTAAGTGAAAATATTTTCTAGTTTGAAAATCCCATAAACCATGCCGAAATTATACCTACATAAGTGCCTAAACATAGCTCATTACGCCAATAAAACTCCAACTGGAGCTAAAGAAGGATGAAATGCGGCAGCCACCGCTGGTGCCGTAGCTATTCCACCAATATTTGCTTGGCTACCCACCTTCACAAAAAATAAAGGTGCTTTAATGATTTTTGCAGCTACCAACATAAAAACGATATGAATCAACATCCATATAATTGCTACTGCCAATATTCCAGGATTTGCTCCTATATTGAAAAAATCTAAACGCATACCAATACTCATTATTAAAAAAGGTAAATAAATAATGTAGCAAATTCCGTACTGCCAAGCTTATCCAGTCTACGAATTTTAGTAAATGATTTAATTAAATTTAGCCATATTTAACTCTTTAAACCCAATATTCCAACTTATCTTCGATTTGGATTTAAAAAGAGAAATCAAAAACTAAATAACCCTGCCAACTCCAAACTGGCTCCCATTTTTTAATGCTTTTTGGTTAGAAACATGAATTTCTACCACTTTTTCACTAGATAAATTTTTGCCATTTTCATCCTGAAGCGTAGCTGTAATTTTTTTAGTTTTGGTATCTATAATCTCACCAGTAGAAAGTATAGCCGACTTGCCATCGAGTGTAAAAGTAATCCAACCTGGTT
>JANOMP010000009.1:0-10496 GCA_031420365.1 Cytophagaceae bacterium | reverse complement strand
AGGCTCTATACGGTATTCAATTAAGATAGGAAAGCTAAAAAAAAAGTAGAGCAAGCTCCATTAGAACCTGATTTTGTTACCCAAACGCCCTCACAACGCAACGCAATAGACATTTCTGCACCTTTGGGCATAGCCGCAACGAATGTTGATCAAAGGGCGGCTTGTGCTTTTGGTTACGGTGGCCATGTTTTAAGCGAGTTTACAAACAATGAGAGTGTTGACCACGGCGGCCTGTTGTTTTTCATCCCGGCCTTGGTAGAACACGGGCTATATTGCTCCAATAAATTCTTCACATTACCAGCCAATCATTATTATGGTTTTGATACTATCATATCGCTTCTAGCGTTCATGGCCTTGGCACGTATCAAAAATCCTGAACAAATCAAACAGCACAAACCTGGTGATTTAGGCAAGTTATTGGGCATAGATAGAGTACCCGAAGTGACTTGTCTTCGCAAAAAAATAAAAATCATTTCAGAGCAAAATAAAAGCAAAGAATGGAACCACACTCTAATAAACAAGTGGTACGATCTGCAACCCTCCCAAATACTATATGTAGATGGACATGTGCGGATTTACAATGGACACAAAGCCAATTTGACAAAGAAATTTGTGAGCAGGCAAAAGCTGTGTCTAGCCGCCACAACCGAGTTTTGGGTCAACGACGCCAATTCATTGCCCGTTCTATGTTCAATAGGCGAACTAAGCGAAAAGCTTCAGGATGCCATCCTAAACGATATTGTTCCCCAACTCGAGCAAACCAGTGTACTTGCCACACCTGTAAACACACAAAGTGACCAACCCAGACTCACGCTAGTTTTTGATAGAGAAGCCTACGACACTTCGTTTTTTAAAACGCTATGGGAACTACACCGAATCAGCATCATCACCTACCGTAAAAACGTCAAAGATTTATGGGATGAAAGTGAATTTAAAGAGGTTAATATTGAGACATCTGGCAAAAAAGATACAATGCTACTTTGCGATAAAAAAATAACCCTAAATGACATAGAATTTACCGAAGTAAGACGTCTAGGGACCAACAAACACCAAACCAGTATAATCTACAATAACCCTCATGAGCAGCCACACAAAGCAGCACTTCAGATGTTTGCAAGGTGGAAACAGGAAAATTTCTTTAAATACCTTATTGAAGAATATGATTTTGATAAAATGATACAATACGGAACCGAACCCCTCAATGATGAACTACAAGTAGTAAATCCATTGTATAGAAATTTAGCCCATCAATTGAAAAAAGAAAAAGAAAAGATGAGAAGAATTACATCCCAAATTTATCAGGCTCAAGAAAATTATCCAGAAGTAGACCCAAAAACACTCAAAAACATTGAAAAACTACTAACAAAAAAACAAGAACACAGCAACCAAATACAAGAACTTGAAGCAAAAAAAAAACAAACACCTTATAAAATCAAATTACAAGAAATGCAACCCGACAAAAAATTCAACAAACTCAAAACTGAAAGCAAATCATTTATGAATATCATTAAAATGATTGCCTATAGAGCAGAATCAGCCCTATATTATTGCCTAAACGAACATTTAAAAAACAACGAGAAGGAAGGAAGAATGTTACTCAAACAACTCATAAATTCGCAAGCAGATATTACAGTTGACAACAAAAACAAAAAACTGAATGTAAAAATAAACTCCATGAGTACTCCCAGATACAACAAAGCAATATCAGAATTAATCCAAACTCTAAACGATACAGAAACCGTATTTCCGGGAACAGACCTTGTCCTTTTTTACCAAATAGAATGAAATTTAATTTACGCCCATGCATGGAGTTCTGAAACTAAATTGAGGATTTAACTTTACAAGAAATCGAAGATTTGAAAGGAGAAAACTTAAAAACGTTAATTAGTAGAAAAGGGTACGCTGTGAAACATCTTAGAAGTAGATTAAATTATTTATACAAAGAATTAAATTATTGCATTTATTATTTGAATCTAGGAGTTAATAAAATAGTGCCTTTACATTCCCGCCTTTTTAGCTTGGTTTTTCTTTAGCAATTCTGGAAAGTTCTTAATGGCATTTTGATATCTTGGCAATGAAACTCCTCTTACATATCCTTGATCTGGATTGAGTTTTACATAG
Source organism: Cytophagaceae bacterium (assembly GCA_031420365.1). Classification (GTDB taxonomy): domain Bacteria; phylum Bacteroidota; class Bacteroidia; order Cytophagales; family Spirosomataceae; genus Leadbetterella. Next base: position 8,375 of record JANOMP010000009.1, on the reverse strand, counting down.
TCTTGATGATAGTCTTCAGCCTCATAAAACTTTTCAAAAGGAGTAACTTCCACTGAAATTTTGTTTTTGAGTTTACCCGAACTATCTAATTCTTTTATATATGTTTCTATTTGTTCTTGTTCTTTTTTATTTTTATAAAAGGCAATAGAACGGTATTGTCTGCCATTATCGGGACCTTGTCCGTTTACTTGGGTGACATCTCCTGAGTTAAAATATACTTTTAAAAGTTCTTGATAGGTAATTATTGTGGGATCATAAATAACTTGAACCGCCTCGGCATGGGATGTCATTCCACTTCCCACTTTCTCGTACGTAGGATTTTTCTCTTTCCCACCCGAATATCCTGAAATTACAGCCTCTACGCCCTTCACCATCTCGAAAATTTCTTCTACACACCAAAAACAGCCTTGTGCAAAAACGGCCTTCTCCAAAACGGAATTTTTCTCAAATACCATAGCTTCGCCATTCATACAATATCTTAAGCCGGTAGGCTCTGGCCCATCGTTAAAAACATGCCCCAAATGTGCATCACAACGAGCACAAGCTACCTCGTCGCGGCTCATTCCCAATGAGTTGTCAGTGCCAATAGCCACACTTTTAGAAAAAAGAGGCTTCCAAAAACTTGGCCATCCGGTACCCGAATTAAATTTTGTAGAAGATAGAAATAAGGGATTTTTACATGAAACACACAAGAATACACCTTCTTTCTTTACATCGTTTAAATCGCTTGTGAATGGACGTTCGGTACCTTGCTCTCTGGTAACATAATATTGATTTGTTGTAAGTAATTTCTTCCATTCTTTATCAGATTTTACAACTTTTTCAGTCCATGTTGTATCGATTTTAGAAATATTTACATTCGAAGTTTCGGTTTTAGAATTTGCCTTTTTTTTATTAGATTGAGAACAACCTGCAAAGCTTACCAACATTAGGCAAAAGGAAAAGAAGTTTATTACGGTTTTCATTTATTAATATTTTTAAATTTTAGACTAAACTGATACTATTAAATACGAATAATTACGTTTTTAAGATTGATTATGACATTACAAAGATTACCCTGCATATCGAAAATCCAGAATCTACTTCGATTAACGAATGACCTTATATTTTCGTTTCTCTTTTTATTGAAATTTCTGATGTTTTTTAAATTTTGAAAGAATAATTTTATTGATTGACGCCTTTGGATATAGAAATACCATTTTTATTTTTTGATGTTTTTTGAAAAATATAAAGCTTTTAAAATCCTATTTTTGTACTAAAAACTATATTTAATGCTTGAGGTCGGCTTTCTTGAATCTTTAAGTCGGCTTTCCTTATAAGACACATCAAAAAAAACGTTTTGAATAGCCTTAATGTTAGATTTGTAAGAAAAACGAGTCCAACCTTAGTAAATACACCTTTCATTCTTGTAACTTGCTACTGAATAATCTTTAATGAGTTATCTCCAAGTAGTCTTGACTCACTAATGTTGATATAGCCTATACCTGCATACGGTGAAAAAGAAAATGGTCCCGCAGGTCTAAGTTTAAATACTCAACCCACATTTTAGAAATTAAATTTTTATACTATAAAAAGTGAATACGGAAGAAGCCACAAAGAGGTATAAATGAATACTTAGAAAAAGCTTAATAGCTAATACAAGAATTTTTTAAACTATCCTGAGTCTAGAAAATAAAACTTTTGTTACAAGCGTAACTAATATGTCCAACAAAACGCCAATAGAAATTGAAACTAAGATTCCATATTTGGGCATTAAAATAGCCTGTAAAAATAGAAATAAAGTAAAGCCGAAAAGACCAGTAAACAAACCAATGAAAATGGTTCTAACTTGATAAATGCCTTGGGTATAGTGTGTAAAAACACCCAATACGGCCGTCATAATAGGAAATGGTGTTAAAATTCCGCTCCAATTTGGGCCCATTTTTTCTGCAAAATAAGTAAGTAAAATCACAAAAAGAGTTATCACCAACATTCTAAGAGGAATTTCAAACCGTAGTTTCTTGCCAAAGTGCTTTATTCCACTATTAACAGCAGGAAAAAACCTTAAACCGATACTAAGAACAAATAAACTCAGAATAAACCACTGGCAAACACTTAGGTTTCTGATATAGGGATTTAAAATCGTTCCAACCAACAAATACACTATATAGCCGCCTAAAACACTAAAAAAAGCATTATACTTTTGACCTATTAAAATATAAACTGCACAGAAAGCAAACCACCCCATAATTCCAACCATAGATCCGGCTATTGAATTAGCAGCAAAATCTATTCCTTGCTCAAAAGCAATAAACATAATGATAGGCCCAGCCACCCAGGGCAAACTCGCCAAAATTCCACCAATACTATTTCCCCATTTTTTGCTTACCAAAGTAACTCCAGCAATTATCAATGGCATCAAAATAAGCTTAATTAAAAATGTATTCATCTTTTCAATACTTCTATAAGAATTAGATTTTTGCCAAAATTAAGGCAATAATTTATGAGGAGATAGAAATATGGAGAAAAGAATTTGTTTGGGACAAATATCTCTTTTGACAAAAACCAAAATCTTAAAGTATCTTTTGAAGTAAATGCAAAATTGGCTATAAATTGAAAACCGGATTTAATGCCCTCTGAATTACCTAATTTAGAGCATATAAATATCTGAAAATTTATGGATTAAATAGAATTAAAAACTTCTATAAGTGTGCATGAGCTCAAAAAAGGTTGGTTACTAGTTTTAAAAAGCAAGATTCTTAAAGATAAATAAATGCAAAATTCTTTCTTGAAATATTAAATTCATTGTATTCTCTTATATCTATTCTTCACTCTTCCATTTGATTCTATTAATACTAAAACGTTTTTGTCGATTGAGAAAATCGTTTTTTCATTAGCATTGGCACATTTAATTGTGCTACAGTCTGGAGCCTTTTCATATTGAAAACTAATTATTTCTCCGTTCAATTTAAAAAAACTTCCAGGTAGACAGCAACTTTCATCAATTTTTCCATTGATCAAAAATCTGCCTTTTTCTGTAAACTCATAAGTTGGCAAAGCAATCAACGTATTTATTGTCATCCATTCACTCCAAGATCCATCTACATTAAGATTCTGAATTTGATAAGTATGCTCCCACTTGCCAACAATTGATAAGTTTGGACTAACTTCATTAGATTTTGTACAGCTATAAACTAATGTTTGGAAAAGAAAAAAGAAAAATAGAATTTTCATGACTAGTTTTTTTAACATCAAACGCCAAATCCACTTATTTATTTGGAATAATTTATGTTAATTGTATTATTCTAAAAAAATTCAGGTATTTCAAAATTAAATATTTATAACAGAATTTATACCTAGTTCTACTTTGACAAACTTGTAATTGTTCAATTTGCCCATTTGGTTTATATGCTCTTCGTGCAAATAATTTTTTGCAACACTCACATCGCTTTTTATAATTTTTTCTGAAGGAGCAGCTTTCCATGTTTTTAACCCCATAAATATTTTTGTGGCATCCGCTTCGGTATATATTATTTCGGCTGCCGTTTTACCTGTAATTGCCCAATGTAATTTATTTTGTACTGTCGCAAAAAAATCTTTTGTTGTTGCTGCTTCTTTATCATAATCTACTGATAGGGCATATATATCGGTTATTTTTTGATAAAATCTACGTTCGCTTGCACGTATTTCTCTGATACGTTCAAGTAACTCATCAAAATAATCCTGACCAAAATCTTTGCCTTGTTTTAGCCGTTCATCATCTAATATAAAACCTTTTATTATAAATTCTTTAAGTGTATTGGTTGCCCATATCCTAAACTGAGTAGCTTGTGTAGAGTTTACCCTATACCCAACAGCTAAAACAGCTTCAAGGCAATAAAAAGTTGTTTGGTATTTTTTGCCATCGGTGGCAGTTGTTTCCATTTTGGAAACAACTGAATTCAACTCTAATTCATTGGTTTCAAATATGTTTTTTAAATGCTTACTAATAGCTGGCACTTCTACCGCAAGTAAAGTTGCCATAGCCTTCTGGCTAAGCCAAAAGTTTGCTTATTAAAAACTACTTCTACTTTAATATTGCCAGTGGGAGTACTGTAAAGTATTATATTTTTCAGGTTACTCATTTTTTACTCAAATTTTGAATTCCATCAACTTTTTATAATCGTCAACGCCAACAATTTTTCCATCATCGTCTTTGCCGATAAAAATTACACCGCCTTGTGCACCTGCCTTGCCGGCAGGCAGGTTGGCAAAGCCATAAACCGATTTTAAGGTTTCATCGTGCCAAATTGCTTTGTATTCTATGTTTTGGGATTCTGTCATTGTTTATTTGCAATTATTGTTACATTATACAGAAAAGCCGCCTAAAATCTACTAAGTGGCTACTTTATCGACTTTGCCTCCGCACCAGTTTCGCCGAACACGTGGGGGCAGCCTTCCGCTAGCTAAAAGATTGGGATGCAACACCCAATTTAGAAAGGTCTTTTAGTGGGGTCTTTCTTCTACCCTGCTAAATGTTTAAATGTTGTGCGTAGCCTTTTACAATAAAAGGGTCTTTAATTTGATTTACTTTTCAGCAGCACATCGATGGAGACAATTACAGAATCCGCTGATGATAAAATTCCGGGGGTTATGATTTCTACATCATGAGCAAACATTCGTCTATCGAACAAAACAGACCGAAATACAGGATCAAATATAATATTGCTCTTTTGATCTACTGGTTTAAATAAACCATTGTCATAGATGTATGGTCTTGCTGTTTTGTCCCATTGCTCATCCCATGATCGTTTTGATTGAGCCAAACCTTCGAACCCTGCAATATGTGTGGCAATTTTAAGTTTTAAGTTTGCATCCTTAATATAGTTACCATTCAAAATATCCTTATAAGCCAGAATAGTAAGGTTATAGGCTCTGGTGGTCATAATTCTATTAATTAGGGTTGAGTTTACTGTGTCTTTCCTAAGTCCATTGAATAAAGAATCGATACGTTTCACAATCCTGCTACCAATATTGTAAATGACTGTGACATCTTCTTTATGTGTTATGAAATCATTACGTATTTGACGTAGATAGATTTGTTCATCATCATTAGTTTTCCTTGCAGTCACTTTCTCCGAAACAGTACAAGATGTTAGATAATATAGAATAATAATAGTAGTGCTTATAAGTGCTATTCTATTTTGGCAAGGTCTAATGTTTTTGCTCATTTAACTTTTTTTATATTGAAAGGATAAGTTTAAGGTTTCGCACAACGGTTTGAATATGGTGCGTTTGGCATTTTGCAACACTTCATTTTCAAGTTACGACTAATTTTAATTATTGCTATTATCTTCGTGTTTAGCACTATCTACCAAATGTACTATATTTTTTGTTGTAGCCAGTAATTTATTCGTATCAATAAGCCAATATTTTGTCAAGTTTATCAATCAGATGCTCTGGTTCAATATTTTTATCAATTATAACTCCATAAGGATCTAACAAGAAATTCTGAGGAATGGCTTTTACACCATAATTTTCAGAGACTTTATCCCACCCTTTCAAATTAGATAAGTTAATCCATGGTAGTTTGTCATTTTCAATAGCTAATTTCCAATGGTCTTCATTTTTTTCAATTGAGATTCCTATAATTGTAAAGTTTTTATCAGAAAATCGGTTGTATACTTCAATTAGTCCAGGATTAGCAGCTCTGCAAGGTGCGCACCAAGAAGCCCAAAAATGAATAAGAACATGTTTTCCCTTAAAATCATCTAATTCGACAAGCTTTCCAGATGTATCTGGAACTGAAAAACTTGGAGCAGGTTGAGATATTGCAACTCTCTTTATTGTACTATACAAATTGTTCAAATGTTTAAAATAGATTGATTTATTGACAGGTTCTTTAAAACCGTTCACTATAATTTCCATTGTATCTGATTGAATATTGAACATTTGAAATTGATAATAAGCAGTAAACGCTGCGAATGAATAGCCAGGATATTTGAGCATTATTTCCATCCCTTTTTTTCTATTAAAAACATCTTCAATCTTATAGGTATGAAACAAACTATCTTCTCTTGATCCAATGATCTTGACATCTTCTAAGTTATTAAGGTCACCTAAAATAGATATCTCACTATTTTCTAAAAAAAAATGAATCCGTTCTTTTCTGCTGTTAAAGGAAAGTGTGTGTATATAGGGACTTTCAATTTTCCCTTCAAAAGAAAAATTCCCATCTATTATTTCTGTTGAGTCAACATCAATTTTTTCATTAGTAGCTAAATCTAATTTTGATAAAAGAACATTTCCATTTTCAAGATTTTCAATTTTCCCATTGACAATAAATCCATTTATCTTTTTGACTTGCGAGTTACAGGATTGTATTAGAACAATAATAGTTACAATCATAAGTTTGCTAAAGGTATTCAAATTTGTCATAAATTTTTCTTTTATTGGCTACAACGTTTAGTATATGGTAAGGAGGGCAGTAGAAAGCAATAAACTTTCAAGTTTGCATTGAGCCAAAACGTTGTATTTTGTTTTTAATTTATTCATTCTTAAAAGCCAAATCAACTATTTGGCGGTGTTGGTAAATAGCACTGAACTTTCGTTAACCACCGAACGCCCTATTTGCTATATACAGTGTTAGCAATTGTCTACTCTGCCTTATATATTATTCCATCTTTCATCACAAAGTGAATCTTTCTTGTTTTGCTGATATCCTTTAACGGGTTTTCATTAAGAACTACAAGGTTTGCTTTTTTCTTTTCTTCTATGGAGCCGATCTCTTTTTCTAGACCCAAGTTGATGGCCGCATTAATAGTTGCAGATTTAAGAGCGTCTATATTTGAGAAATTGCAGTCGTCAGCATAATACTCAATTTCTCGATGGATAAATGGGAGTTTTTCCTGCCGATATGCACTGATAGAATCGGTCCCAGCAATAATACGTACCCCCGCCTCATAAGCTTTTTGTGTGATTTGCTTTGCTACGCTAGATTGGTTCTTGATTCTCAATACATTTTCGTAAACAAAGATTGTTGGATCAAAACTCACATTGTTCAATATCATTTTTTTGAAGATATCTTGTAGCAGTTCATCCTTTTCTGGGTATTTAGAATAATCGGGTTTATCAGATAACTCATATAACAATAATGGAGCATGAGATACACTATTCACACCGCTTTGAACTATTTCCGAAGGCTTGGCAAATTGAGTATATGCATGCGCCCAAACTTTTAGATTTTGGAGTCGGGCTTCATCGGCAATACTTTTTATTTGTTCAGAGGTTAACAAGGCGTAAAGTTTTAAAGCCATACTCCCATTTCCTTTTGCCTGAGCTATTACGTTGGGCAAATCAGTTTCTTCATTTATGGCTCTAAACCATGATACTTGACCAGGAGTTTCTCCCAACGTTCCCCCAGCAGCCCTAGGGTCTTCAAAAAAAGCAGGGCTTGCGAATAGCGATGGATAGTAAATATTAGGAGAAGCAATAAAATTCATATTGGAGGCTCTACTTAATTCTCCAATTACACGTACATCACAAGCCATTTCACGGATTGTAGTAAGCCCCCCTAACAATGCATGGTTTAATAACTCAATGAGGTTTTCCCTTGGGGGGTTATATTTTGATTCGTCTGTCCAATATGCGCTATGCTCAATATGTGTATGACTATCGATGAGACCTGGAATGACAAATTTATCGGTGAGGTCGATAACTGTATCTTCCTTACCAGCAGCATACGAGTTGTTATAAATCTTAAGGATAATGCCATCTTTCACTTCGAGGGTGCTATTAGGAATTATTCTTCCGTTGATAACATCTACGATGTTCACGTTTTTAAGAATCGTTGATTGTCCTAAAGAGATGAATGGAAAACTTGCTATTATTATAATGATGTATTTTTTCATGTTACTCCAATAATTGCTAACATTAAAACATTAAAGTATTCCCGATGTTTTGTGGGGCTAATTTAGACAATAATAGTTTGCCCTACAAAATGTTGGGAATAAATTTGTTGGACGAATTCTATGCGATGTTTATTGGGGTAGCTTAACTTAAAAATCTACTATGGGGAAATTACCAGCTTTTGGCAGTATTTATTAGTATTTTTTTTACAAATAGTGCTATATTTTTTAAGTGTTAAGGTTTTTTGTTAGGCTTTTACAAGTCTTAAGGTGGTTTTTATTTTTCCTTTCTCTTTTTCTTATACATTTTAAATATTTTGACACTGGAATTCTTACCCCTACTGTAATTAGGGTCTGCTGATTTAGGCCTAAATATTTGATATTTAGCGAATAGTGTGTAAATTTAGGTTAATAAATGTGAACAATATGGCCAAATCTCTGAAATTTCGAGCATCAAAGCAAATTTATATCCCCCGTTCACAGCTAATCATTAGTGGATTTGAGACACCA
>JANOMP010000008.1:0-3296 GCA_031420365.1 Cytophagaceae bacterium | reverse complement strand
GACTTTGACTCCGCACCAGTTTCGCCGAACACATCGGGGGCGGCCTTCCGCTAGCAAAAAGCCGAAATGTCGGACCACCCAAAAGTAGATTGCGATTAGGGTGATGCGGCATCCCGACTTTCTTCTACATTGCTAAATGTTAGCATACGTTTTTCTTTTCTGATATATATTTTAGAATATTAGAAAGATGACCAAAATCAAAATCTGATATATTTTCAGGTGTTCTAATTACTACTACCATTATGGACAATATCTAATACTATTGACATTTTGCCTTGTTTAATCTGTTTGAGGATTATATGCCCAGCATTCCATCTCCACCCGAGCACTAAGGGCAAGACCACTTATCCCCATAGCTGAGCGAGTCGGGTATCGACCGGGCTCGAAATAGCCGGAATAGATCTTATTAAAAGCTTGCCATTCGGACATATCAGCCAGCATCACGGTACATTTGAAGACGTCCTTCAATCCTAGGCCGTGTAGTGCAAGTGTTGCTTTGATTCGCTCGAACATGCGGTGCGTTTCGGGCTCTATGCCGCCTGGCACTAGCCCGATTCCTTCCCCGGCATCTCCGATCTCACCAGAAAGATAGAGGATATCCCCAACCTGTACTGCGCTCGAAAAAGGATAAGGAAGTTTAGATGGGGTATACACAGGATCCTGTTTCCCTGCAATAACCGAAACGCCTGTTTTTTGATCGCTGCTGTTGGAATCAACAAAGTTGGTGACGCTCCCCTTTTTATCATTTTTACAACTCATCATGAGTATTAGTATAAACAGTACTGGTTTTGTTATATCTTTCATCATTATTATAGTTTATTTGTATCCCCACAAGCAACTACAGGGGGTTAGGTAAAAAGTTTTGTGGCAGTAGGCTTTTGAGGTCTGAGATGCTTGTGGTTTCTATTTTCAATAATGTACTTTTTAGCCATTCGTGTGGATTGACATTATGTTTTTTACAGATAGCCATGAATGTATAAATGATGGCTGCCCTTTATGCCGATTCATGACTTTTTACAAAAAGATACGGTGCGACGACTCGCTTTTTACGACCTATTGCTATCGGTCTAATACTATTTTCTACTGAATTGTTGTCAATTTTCAAATCCCCATTGTACAGAAAGGCCAAAAGTGAGTCGTATCTTTCTATGCTGTAGTTTATTGCCTTAGCTATCTGGCTTTTGGGCAAGACGCTTTGTTTTTGTTGAGCCACCCACTTAAAGAACGCATTAGCTATGGGAAGGGTTTTTTGAAGTCGCTGTTCTTTTTTTTGATCGGCGTTTAGTATTTGTATGTCTGCTTCTATTTGATAGAGTTGCTGTATCCAAGTCAATGCTATTTGGGCTCTACTTTTGTCGTTGGGCAGTGCTTTTTCAAACTCTCTTCGTGCATGAGCCCAGCAACTCAGATGGGTGATGTCTAGTTTTTGGGCCAATTGATGATAACCCGCATAGCCGTCGGTTTGCAAAAAGCCTTTGAAGTCCTTGAGTTGCTGGGTTGGAAAAACACCCGAACGTCCTTTTTCGTATTTGAACATAGGGATATTACCCACAGGGTCGTTGTAGACCCAGTAGTAACCTAAATGTGCCGCATTTTTTTTCTCCGACTCCAACACTTTAATGGTCGTTTCATCTACTTGTAGATACCCACACCTAACTTGCTGCTGCCAGAGATAATCGTACAAAATCTCCAGCTTTTGAATTCCTCGCTGCACCCAGTGGTGAACAGTGGCCTCTTTAATGCTGATGCCGTCGCGGGCGAATCGCTGCAACTGCCGGTAGATGGGTAGGTGATCTACGTACTTATCTATTATGGACTGCGTAATGATGCCGGCTCCAGCTATACCTTTGTTAAGTACTCTTTCGGGAAGTTGAGCTATCATGAACGAACCTTCGCCTGATTTGGGAGCATATTTGCGACGTATAATTCTGTGAATATAATACTTGGCAGGCTCTACTTCTAGCTCTTCGGTAACTTCATCTCCTATGTAGGTCATTTCAGATAAATCACCTTCTGGCTCAATAATGGTTTCTCTTACCTCAAGATGCGAAGGCAGAGCCTGACGACCTGGATGGGTTTTCTTATCGGCAACAGCTTTGAGTTCTTTCTGTGCTTGTTGAGTTTCTAGTTCTTGCAGTATTTCTTTTTGATCAACTTCAAAGGGCAGGGTGAGTTGTCCTTCTATAGGAGTAATGAAACGTTCTGTTTTCTGGCCAAAAATCATGCGTTCTAGCCAAGCTATCCGCTCGTTTTTTAATTGGATCTGTAAGGCGTGTTCAGAAATAAGAATGTCTTTTTTAGAGAGAAGATTGTCTTTTTCGGAAAGTACAAATTCTTGTTTTTCTACTAGCTTTTGTAGGCTAATATTTTCTTCTAAAATAGAGGTCATTTCCTGTTTAGAAAGCAATTTGATAGCGTTTTTTGATAACATAAAGGTACAAAAAATAAATGTTTTTACAATAAAAAAACACTAATTTTTTTACACCTTTTCTAGTACAAATCGCTTTCTTTTTTTGAGCTCTAAATAACTAATTCCTTCTACGATTAGTACCAGTTCTGGCCAGCTCAAATTCCCCTTTGTGTCTAAATTAACAGGTACACTAAACCGCCCAAGCTCTAGCCTTTTATGGTAAAGTACCAGACCGCCTGCCTCCCAATGAAGTAGCTTCATCTGATTTCGTGGCTTATTAAGAAACACAAATACACTCCCATTGGTGGGGCTTTGCCCTAGTTCATTGCTCACCAAGCCACTCAAGCCGTCAAAGCCTTTTCGCATATCACAAGTACCACGATATAAAAAATACCGATGATCTCCACCCAAGCTAAACATCCAACAACGATTTTACGTCTTTTAGTGAAAAACCAGTCGCTAGTTTTATCCGAACTCCATTCGGATAGCATATCTCCACCCCAGAATGCAAGGCTTGAGTATTAACAGCCACAAATCCACCGGTTGAGCAAGACTTCTTTAATTTTTGACGCCAATACCGAATGGTATGAGGCTTTAGGTCGTTCTCCTTACAATATTGGGATATGCTTTTTCCACTTTGAGCTAAATCCTCCAGAATCCGTTGCCAGCTTTCCATAGTTTAATTTTTGATACAAAGGTGGCAAATCAACCTCGATCAAAAAATATGTACTTGCTTGTGGGGATACGTTGCGGCTATGCCCAAAGGTGCAGAAATGTCTATTGCGTTGCGTTGTGAGGGCGTTTGGGTAACAAAATCAGGTTCTAATGGAGCTTGCTCTACTTTTTTTTTAGCTTTCCTATCTTAATTGAATACCGTATAGAGCCT
>JANOMP010000007.1:0-68966 GCA_031420365.1 Cytophagaceae bacterium | reverse complement strand
GAAAAAAAGCCGAACGGTCGGACCCAAGCCAAAAAACATTCACAAATCGGTACGCCGAATCGAATAAACCTAAAGGGCGTTCCCCTTTAAAATTTGATAATTAGCTATTAAAGATATAATAAAAATTCTCCATTTCAAATTTTTAAAATGGTCACGATTCGGCGTACCGATTTTGTGATCAAAGGAATTCATTTTGTTTTTATTTTTTCTCGGATGCCAGTAAATATTTTTCATCGATTAATAATTAAAAAGGCCTTAAGAAAATCAGAATTTTCTTTTTAACTCGAAGTTCATTCCCAAGTATACTTTTCTAACCATTTCGTCAGCAGCTAACTCTTCTGCAGAGCCTTGTTTTAATATTTTGCCTTCAAAAAGTAAATAGGCTCTATCGGTAATTGATAATGTTTCGTTCACATTGTGATCTGTTATTAATATTCCAATGTTACGGTGCTTTAACCGTGCCACTATTCCTTGAATTTCTTCAACCGCTATGGGGTCTACTCCAGCAAATGGCTCGTCTAAAAGTATGAATTTAGGATCAACTGCCAATGCTCTTGCGATTTCGGTTCGTCTTCTTTCTCCTCCTGAAAGCACAATTCCTTTGTTTTTTCTTACATGTTCTAAACTAAATTCTTCTAGAAGAGATTCTGTTTTTTCTTTTCTTTCTAATTTGGTCATATCAGGTTTTGCCAATTCCATCACACCTAAAATGTTTTCTTCTACAGTAAGATCTCTAAATATAGAAGCCTCTTGAGCTAAGTATCCAATGCCCAATTTAGCTCTTTTGTACATCGGCAAGCTAGTAATATCTACGTCATCAAGCCAAATTTTGCCCTGATTGGGTTTCACCAAACCAACAGCCATATAAAAAGAAGTGGTTTTTCCAGCACCATTAGGTCCAAGCAATCCTACTATCTCTCCTTGAGCAACTTGATAACTAACTTGATTATTTACAAGCCTTTGACCGTATTTTTTAACTAGGTTTTCGGTGCGTAATATCATTGATTCCTTTATTTACTAGCAAAAATACCAATAAAATTTTATTGACTTTGTTAATTTATTTAGAATAACTTAAAACTTAATATCTCGAATAAATAATTGCAAGGTAGTTTGACCTCTAAAAGTATTTTCTTCCATCGAAAAAGCCATATCGAAATGTTTTCCATTTTTTAATGATTCATAAAATTGTTCGGCTATTCCAAACCCAATTGCGGAGAAGACACTCCCTGTTTCTTCATCTAAAATTTCCAATTTAAGATGTTTTTCTTTTAAAATCTTAGGGTCAGAAGCCAATCTTAAGTTTTCAGAGGCAAAAATGGGTTGCATGTTTTGGGGGCCAAAAGGGGCCATTTGTTTGGTTATTCTATAAAATTTTGAGCTTATTTCCGAAAGCGGAATCTTTAGATCAATGGTTATTTTAGGTATAAGTTGGTCAGTAGTTATCATTTCTTTTACCACTTTGTCGAAAGCAATTCTAAATACATCAATATTTTCTATTGCTATTGACATACCTGCAGCATGCATGTGTCCTCCAAATTGTTCTAATAAATGGGCACATTGCTCAATAGCTTTATATAAATCAAAACCTGGAACAGATCTTGCTGAACCAGCAGCAATATTTTCTTTTGATTTAGTGAAAATAATGGTAGGTCTAAAATAGTTTTCAATACATCTAGAAGCTACTATTCCGATGACCCCTTTGTGCCAATTTTGATTAAACAAAACCGTACTCGTGGCTTCATTCATTAACCAAGGGTCTCGTTTTATCATTTCTAAGGCTTCTTCGGTTATTTTGCTATCAATATTTTTGCGTTCAGTGTTGTGATTTTGTATATCGTATGCAAAAGTTAATGCATCATCAAAATTTTCCGCTAAAAGTAATTGCACAGCTGCCTTAGCATGTTTTATTCGTCCTGCGGCATTTATTCTTGGGCCTAAAACAAATACTACGTTTTCTATACTCATTTCTCCCATAAAACCTGCAACTTGCTTTAAAGCTTTAAGTCCTATTCTTGGGTTTTCATTGATTTTTTTTAGACCATAATAAGCTAGTATGCGGTTTTCCCCTACAATAGGAACAATGTCTGATGCAATACTTACCATAGCAAGATCTAGAAACTCAAATAGTTTTTCAATAGGAATATTCCTCCTTATGCAAAATGCAGTTAACAGCTTAAAGCCAACTCCGTTTCCAGTTAGTTCCTTAAAAGGATAAGGGCAATCGATTCTTTTTGGGTCAAGAATAGCTATTGCATCTGGTAATGTGTCGCCTGGTTCATGGTGATCACAAACAATAAAATCTATTCCATATTGATTTTTAGCATAACTTATTTTATCATGGCCTTTTATTCCGCAGTCTAAACTAATCATAAGTTTAGTATTTAAAGATGCGGCCCAATCTATACCCATAATTGATATTCCATAGCCTTCTTTATACCTGTCAGGATTATAATATTCAATATTAGAATAGTATTGAGATAGGAAACCATAAAAAAGTGCTACAGCGGTAGTTCCGTCCACGTCATAATCCCCAAATATTACGATTTTTTCATTTTTATCAATAGCATATATCAAGCGATTTATAGCCATGTCCATGTCCATCATTAAAAATGGATCGTGTAAATCTTCGAGTTGGGGTCTAAAAAAATGCTTAGCTTCTCCAAAAGAATGCATGCCTCTTTGCCAAAGCATTAATGCCATATTGGGGCTAATTTTCAGATTTTCAATTAATTCAGCAACCGAATTGTGATCTGATTCTGAAGTTGGGGTGGGTTTAAAAGACCAGGTTTTTTCCATTTGTTTTCAAAATTAACAAAAATGGCATCAAAATTGAAATTGAATTAGAAAATGATTAAAAATACTGACAATTCGAGTATAGGAAGGTATTATCCGGAATTGCATTTTCGTTAAATTTGTCTTATAAAATCGTGTAAAGAGTGTCGTGGAGGCACTCTTTTTTTTATTTTAATCTTAATTCACTTCAAGATTTGATTCTTATCTTTTCATTGCTTTATTTTATGTTTTAATAAAGTTTTGGATGAAATACTATTTAAGCAAATTAATTTCTGGGGAATCTTTAACAAAAATAGAATCGGAAGAAGCTTTGATGAAAATCGGTACAGGAGAAGCTAATTCATCTCAAGTAGCCTCTTTTTTAATGGGGATTCAGCAAAAGGGAATTCAGGTACAAGAATTAATCGGCTTTCGAAATGCGATGCTTAAATTGGCCTTGAATTTAGATTTGGCTCATTTTGATGCCATGGATGTTTGTGGTACTGGTGGAGATGGAAAAGATACCTTCAATATATCTACAACGGCAGCTTTCGTGGTGGCCGGTGCTGGTCAAAAAGTAGCAAAACATGGAAATCACGGAGTAAGTTCTGCGGTAGGTAGTAGTACAGTTTTAGAATATCTTGGTGTTAAATTTTCAAATGATTTAGCTTTTTTAGAAGATAAAATAGAAAAAGTGGGCATTTGTTATTTACACGCTCCATTGTTTCATCCAGCGATGCGATTTGTGGGCCCAATTCGGAAGGAATTGGGTATAAAAACATTTTTCAATATTTTAGGACCTTTATTAAATCCGGCTAAAGTTCAAAAACAACTTACTGGGGTTTTTGACTTGAAGACTTTCGACTTATATTACGAATTATTTTTGCAATCAAATGTAAAATTTGGAATTGTACATGCACTAGACGGCTATGATGAAGTATCACTCACTGGAGATTTTAAATTTGGAAATCGGAATAAAATAGAAGTGTGGCAACCTAATGATTTGGGTTTTAGTGAGTGTAATCCAGAATCACTTTCAGGAGGTAAATCCCTAGAAGATTCAGCTAGTATTATGTTAAATATATTAAAAAATTTGGGCTCATTGGCTCAAAAAAATGCAGTCGTGGCTAACGCTGGTTTAGCTTTGAGTGTTTCAAATTCAATAAGTTTAGGAGAAGGCTTGGCAAAAGCTTTGGAATCGCTGGAAAGTGGAGCGGCATACAAATGTTTGGAAGGCTTAATTGCTTAGTCAAGGAAAGTTCTTTTTTTTTCAAGGAATAAATGATTTTAAATTTGATATATTTGTAGTGCTTTTTGGAAATATATAATCAATAATTTAAACATGCTAAAACTAGGTTTTGTTTCCGCCATATTAGCCGATTTTGGCTTTGAACATGTGGTAAATTATGCCGCAGATCATGGTTTTCAGTGTGTCGAAATGATGTGCTGGCCAGTAGATAGTGGAGATTCACGCAGATATGCGGGAGTATCACACATTAATGTGGATAAATTAGATGCTAAATACATTAATTATTACCTCAAAGAAAAAAATGTAAGTATTTCAGGATTAGGATATTATCCTAACCCCTTGGATGCCGATGCTAAAAAGTCTGAATATTATATAGAGCATATTAAAAAGGTGATTCGAGCTTGTAATGCATTAGAAGTGCCAGTTATGAACACTTTTGTTGGGAGAAATCAGCATTTAAATATGCAGGAAAATTTAATTTTGTTTAAGAAACTGTGGAAGCCAATCATAGAAACTGCAAAACAAGAAGGAATTAAAATTGGAATCGAGAATTGTCCTATGTTCTTTACTAATGATGAGTGGCCTGGTGGGAAAAACTTGGCTATTTCACCAGCTGTTTGGGATAAAATGTTTGAAATTTTTCCCGATCCACTTTTTGGATTGAATTACGACCCTTCTCACATGGTTTTTCAGATGATGGATGAAATTAAGCCTATTTATCAATTTAAAAATCGCTTGCATCATATCCATATTAAAGATGTGAAAGTATATAAAGATAAACTAGACCAGGTAGGAATTTTAGCCAACCCTTTGGAATATCAATCTCCAAAACTTCCTGGATATGGAGATGTTAATTGGAGCGCTTTTTTTGCTGCTTTAACGGATGTTCGGTATCGTGGCCCTGTTGTTATAGAAGTAGAAGATAAAGCTTTTGAGGGAAGCATTGATGATGTTACCGCGGCAATTTTAACTTCTAGAAATTATGTAAAACAATTTTTGCCTTAAAAATTTATCTCAAAATTTGGAGCAAATCTTCTTTGGTTAGCGATTTCAAAATTGTTGTGTCTGTTTTTATTAAATCATCAGCAAGTTGTACTTTTGAAGCTTGAAGTTCCATCATTTTCTCTTCAATCGTATTTGGGCAAATTAAACGTATAGCTACTACTTTTTGGGTTTGACCTATTCTATGTGTACGATCAATTGCTTGGTTTTCTACTGCTGGGTTCCACCACGGATCTACTAAATATACATAATCCGCTTGCGTAAGATTTAAGCCAACACCTCCTGCTTTCAGACTAACTAAGAACACCTTTACCTCCGAATTTTCTTGAAAATTTTTAACCTTTTCAGCCCTGTTTTTTGTTTGGCCCGTTAGATATTCAAAGTTTATGTTTCTAACAATCAGCTCTTTTTTGATTAAATCCAACATTTTTACAAATTGTGAAAATACCAGTATCTTATGTTGAGATGACTTACTTTCTATTTGTTTTATTAAAACATTTAATTTTGAAGAACTATCACTTTTGATTTCTTCTTCTGGGAGTATAGCGGGGGAGTTACAGATTTGCCTTAGTTTTGTAATCCCTGTAAGCACATGCATGCTATTTTTTGCGAGATCTTCAGGTTTTTTTGATTGAATATATTCTCTTAATTCGGTTTCATATTCGTCATAAACTTTTCGTTGTTCCTCTCCCATTTCACAATAAATTAGCATTTCCGTTTTCAGGGGAAGTTCATTTGCCACTTGTTTTTTTGTACGCCTCAGAATAAATGGGTTTACTTTTCTTTGCAGTTCTTTTGCCCTTCTATCGTCATTAAATCTGTCGATAGGCAAGCCATAAATATCTCTAAAGTAGGCTTTACTCCCTAAAAGACCAGGATTAACAAACGACAATTGACCATACAAATCAAATGTATTATTTTCTATTGGAGTGCCAGTCATCACTATTCTATTTCGTGCTTGCAACATTCTAGCAGCAATATATCTTTGAGATTCTGGATTTTTTATGGCTTGTGATTCATCTAATATTACATAATTGAAACGATAGTTTTTTAGAAATCTAATGTCTGATAATAGCATTCCATACGTTGTTAATATTATTTCATAGGAATCAAAGTCTTCTTTCTTAATTATTTTTTTTCCATTGTAGTTAATAAAAACTTTTAAAGAGGGTGCAAATTTTTCAATTTCAGCTTGCCAATTAAACAATAAGGAAGTAGGAACAATAATTAAATTAGTATTATGCTGATTTTTGTTACGTTGCGAAAGTAAAAATGCTAGAATTTGAATAGTTTTACCAAGCCCCATGTCGTCTGCCAAGCAAGCTCCAAACTGGAAATCATCTAAAAAATTTAGCCAATTTAATCCATGTTGTTGATAGTCTCTAAGCTTTGCTTTCAGCTCTTTAGGAGCTTTACATGTTTTTATTTCTTCAAAGTTTTCTAGTTTGTTTTTGAAGAAATTCAGCTCTCCCCAAACTTCTTTACTTAAATCGTCTTGCTCATAGGAGTCTAAAATATCAAGAAAATTACTTTTTGGAGTTTTTATTACGGCACCTTCCAGTTTACCCTGTCTAAAATAAGAGGAAAACTTCGCCAACCATTCCTCTGGTAGTATCCCCATTGTACCATCGTCAAGCTGAACAAACTTATTTTTGTTTCTTAGAGATTTATGAAGTTCTTTTAGAGTGGCTTTTTGTTTTCCATATTTTATTTGAATATCTGTTGAAAACCAATCGATTCCACTCACAACATTAATGGAGACTTTTGCTTTATTGGAATTAATCTTATTATTTTTTAATTCATTAAAACCTAAAATTTTTATATCATTTTGTTTTAATTCTTCAAAAAAATCAAGAAACCAATTTTCGTCCAAAAACTTTTGTTTGTGTAAATAAAAGAAATCCGATTCGCCTAATTGACTATGAAATTCTGGGTGCAATCTCGACAAGAGGGTGGTTAATTTCAATTCTAAATCCTCATTACGATTGATTTTAAAAACATTACCATTTGGATCTTTATCAAAAAGTTGCTTTTTAGAAAACACCGGAACTTCTATTGCTCCATATTTTATGACTGGGGTTATAGAAACAAAGTTTTTTTGATCGGATAAATAGATTATTTGTTCAGTTTTAGTTTCAATTTTCCACTCTTCTTGGTAAGCTGCATCTGCTTTTTGTAAATAAGTATAGTCAATATTTACCTTGATTTCTAATTTATCTAGAAACTCCAATTTAAAATCCTCATATTTTGAAGGGTGAATGAGGATTTTAGGATTATTATTGGCGAAGAAATTTATAATTTTCAAATAGCCTAAATCGGCGATTAGGTATAGCTTTTCTTTTCGGCAAATGAAATAGGTATATTTTATTTGTAATTCATGGAGTTCAATTTTTTGGTTATTGATACTAACGCTGCCGCTTACTTCATAAAAAGGTGCTTTGAAATTTACATGAAAAGTAAAATCTAACTTTGGAATTTCGAATTTCACTATTTGAAGTTCATTTACAACTAATTTTTCAGAACTCTGTAAATAAATTTCATAATTGAAGGGATTTTTTTGAATAGCTTTTAATGCTTGCAAATCGTCGGAAGGATTTGATTCCGAATAGGTTTTTTGAAATTTAAGGATAGCTGATAGAAATTTAATTTCATCGATTTCATTTTTAGTCCAGATAAGAGGAGAAGGGTCAATTATCTGTATTGGGTTTTTTATTTTTCCATCTTTAGTGCGTTCAACTTCTGCAATTTCAAATGTAAAGTGTTCTGTAAATTTATGCTTGCCAAGCAATAAAATAGTTTTGCTTTCTTCTAGGTCTAAAGGAAAATCTTTTATTTTATCAATTAAAAGCTTTTCGGTCAATTGCTTTTTATTCTTTTCATCTAATAGCAATAATTCTTTTTGTGTAGGAATAATTTTAAATCCTTGATTATTAAATACTACTGAAAAATAGTTTTCAAGGTTTTGCTCATTTTTAAAGCCATATAGCGCTGCGGTTTCCTTTATTTTTTGATTTCGAAGAGTATTGTCAAAGAATATTCGAAAATGTGGTCTTTCAATGATAGTATGTAGAACTTGAACTTCATGTTCACATAGCCGATTTCTATTACTATTGCAGCCACACGTTAAAAATAGAGATTGAGATTTTTGAAAGATACTTACATCTGGAAAATAAACTCCAGAAAAAGAATTTGAAAAAATACCAAAATTGGGTTCGAGTTGTTTGGCTTGAATAGTTATTACACTATTTTTGCCTATCAATTCGGGGCTATGTTTTAAGATTTCGCTATAACTTAACTGTTCTATGGAAACTTGGTTTAGCGTATATTCATGCCCCTTTTCTAATGATTCCAATTCTTTATTAAATCTTTTATGAGTAGTATTTATTTTCAAAGTTAATAATCTTGTGCTTTTTAGTGAATCAATGGTACTTCAAAAAGAGTTTTGAAATGTTTTATGGAGTGTTGAAAATACATTTCAATCTTTAAATGTTCAGTATTAAAACTTAGAAATATAGCATTACTAGCACTATTTTTTTTTATTATTTTAATCAGGCTTATGTTTTTCCTCAACAAGTTTCATATAGCGTGATTTAGATAAATCTATTTAAAATATTGAGCAGTAAAAAATAGCTAAATAGTAAATCAATTTTTAGTATTTATTTTAACGAATTTATATAACCCGCAATAGTTAAAGCATCTCTTTTTGGCACTTGTGGCATGGGAGCCATTGGTGTTGCAAAATCCGGCCAGTTTTCTGGTTTTGGATTGTATATTAACGCCACTATTTTTGCATTGGAATATTTTCTTTTTGCAATATCTTTAAAAGCTGGTCCTATTAATTTTTTGTCTTCGGCATGACAAGCTAAACAGGTATGTTTTTGTAATAAAGGTTTTATAGTTGCAAAAGATACTGGAAGTGTTACAGTTTTGGCTGTTTCTGGTTTATTTTTTCCATCTGGAGACACTACACTTTTTGCCTTTTCAATTTTGCTTTTTGTTATATTTACTCCAGAATTTGAAGTTTTTAATTCGTTAAAAGCAAGTTTTTGACCACTCGGAATCGCGTTTAAAGTATAATAAACTGTAGGGTGTAGAAGAGACCAAAATCCTGCTGCAGAACGAATTCCATCTAAGTTTAATTCATGAATATAATAGGGTCTCAACCCTTCCAAGACAATTCTCAGTTTTTTTCCGTCTTCACTTAGTTTTACTCCCTTTATCTTTAAATATTCCTTGTTTACTGGAGGAGATCCATATACTGGATGGTGCTTATAAATAAAGCTTGAAACTGCATAAGAGGCTAGGTCTTCCGCTGACTTTTTTTCAATAGGTAAAGTAAAATCAATCTCAAATCCATCTGGCATTGCCTTACAAGTAAGCATTTCAAAAGGAATTTTACCATTCCATACTAACCTTTGTAAACCTTGATTGGCATCTCCTGCCGATCCCCAACCTCTATTTGTCTCTCCTACAAACATCGATGCATCAGGTGCAAAAGTCATACGCATTACACCTGACTGAAAGCCACTTCTAAAATCCCATGCTGCTCCTTGGAATTCACCATTTACTTTTTCCATAAAAACCCTCATAATCTTAGATTGCCCTTGGTCACCTATAAATACCTGGCCTGCAAAAGGCCCAAAGTCTCCTTTGGTTTCGTCTCTAATAATTTCAGAATTGGAAATTCCTAAAATGCCATGAGGCAACCATACAACGGGTGTTTGCACCATTGGATATTTTTCTTTCAACTCATATAACATTTTGAAATTTTCATTTACTATATTTTCTGGTTTAACGGCTCCACCATTTGCGCCCTTTGTTTTTCTATTATCTCTTTCTGCAAAAAACTGATCTTCTGTTAGTTTTACGGGAGAGTTTTGTTTTCCTGTCCATTTCAAACTTGCTGGATGACCCATAAAAGCACCTTTTTTTACATGCCATATTCCACCTGAGCCCATCCAATCTCCTTGATTATCAGAATAAAATAACTCCCCATCAATCATTCCTAAACCTGCCGGTGACCTCATTCCAGCTGCCCAAGGCTCGTAACGTCCATCTTCATATATTTTAAAAATGGTTCCTCTTGTTTTAGCTTTAGCTTCACCGCGCCACCACTCTTCGTCTCCAAAAGCCACATTGCCGCTTACAAAGAAACCTCCGTCTGGAGCTATTTTTGGCCCAAATGAATATTCATGATAGTGTCCAGAAACCTCCCAAGAATGAATTGTTTCAAAACTATCTGCTTTTCCATCTCCGTTTTTGTCTGTAATCTTTGTTAATTCGCCTCTTTGAGCACAATAGAAAGATCCATTTTTATAGACCAATCCCAATACTTCATGAAGACCAGAAGCGAATTTTCTAAAATAAGGTTTATTTGAACTTGGATTTTCTACTACCCAAATATCCCCTCTGCGAGTGGCGAGAGCTAATGAGCCATTTGGCATCATTGTTACACCTCCTACTTCCAACAAAATTCCTTCTGGCACTGGTAATGTAACTATTTTGTAGAAATCTTCTTCTTTTGGTGATTCTTGACTTAATGCTTTGAAACTAAAAGAAAAGACTATTGAATACAATGCTAATAAAAATTTCATTTTAATAGATTAATATAAGATTGAATAAATTATTTTATTATCAGAAGGGTTAACAATTAATTCTTTACCTTCTTTTATCGTTGCATTTGTTCCCGTTGAAATTTTTATAAAATAGGATTTATTGTTTATTGCATAAAGGCCTTCCGTTACTTTTTCTATTGTCTCTCCTTCAGCAATCCTGGCAATTAAATTTTTGCTTTTCTCCAAGAGACTAATTTCTCTTGTCAACATTTTTCCTTCCATCACTCTAATTTTGTCTTGGATGGTAGTTCCAAATATTTGGTATTTAAAGATGGGCGAATCGTTTTCGTCTAAAATATAACCTAGTGGTCTGTAGCCAGTTCCTATAGTATCTTTTGGCCAAGTACTTAATGAATTTATGTTAAAAACTAAATCATGATTAAGCAAAGTTGGATTGCCTAAAGGCTTGGAAGAACCATCACCTCGGTTGTCCCACATAGGGGAAGCATCTAAAAAGAGACCTTTCCAAACTTGTACGATAGCTCCTTTATCTAAGTCGTAGGTGTAATGAAGGTTTTCTGGAGAACCTACAGAAACAGCATGAACAATCCTAAAATTTATAAGATCTTTCGGCCTTTTAAAATCCATAAAGCTTCTTAAAATGGTGTTAGTCTCGGCTTTTATAAGAATTGGATCCGAAGGTTTTGAAGCAATTAATGAGCCAAGCACATGGTGAGGGGTACTTCTGAATCCTGGGCCAGCAGACCAAAAACCTAGTGCAGGTTTTATCCAAACATCTCGCTTATTGTTGAAAAGTTCGAAGGTATGTTCGCCTGCGGTAAGTTCTATTTCTCCTTTTCTGGTTTGAGAAGCCACTGTCCATATATTTCCAATGATTTCTTTCCCATCTATTTTTAAATAACTATGGCCACCTATCTGAGTGGTAAAAAAGTATTTTCCAGAAGTGGGAGCAAAATATTTTCCATTTATTAGAAATGCATAATCGTTTTGATTTTTTGTTACTTCCCAAGTCAAATCTTCTGTTTTACCACTCCCATCGGGTTTTAGTTTAGAAAGGTCTGCGTCGTGCTGGAAACTTCCGTAATAAACTTTATAATTTAGATCTGAGATTTTTCCCGAAGATTTATCAAAATTATTGATTACAAAATTCTTAAATGCAATAGAACCATGGTCACCTTGAATTCGAATAGGTGCAGAAGTAGTTTCTTTTTCAGAAATACTGCCCCGCGTTACTCCAGAAAGTTCTACATTTTCATGGATTAATTGCCCGTTTAAAAACACTGATAATATTTTAGCATTTGCTATTTTATTTCCTGAAGCATCAAATTTGGGTGCTTTGAATGAAATTTTCATACTTTGCCAAAGACCTGGTGCTTTAGAAGCATTTGTGCGTGGTGCATATCCTTCGTATCCTTTTTGCCCATCTGGCATACCATCATTCCATCTCTCATAGATGCCACCCGAGTCACTATATTTTGCTATTTTATGTTCCCAACTATCCATAAGTTGGATTTCATATCTACTTTGTAAATAGAGTCCTGAATTTGAGCCTTTGGCAATTAAATATTCAAATTCAATATCCATATCTCCATGGCTAAATTTACTAAATAGTTCATAATCAATACCATATTTGCCTTGTTGGTGAGTGCAAAGCAAGATTCCTGTGCCAGTATTTGAAGAAATAGTGTTTACTTTTTCAATGTCGGCTACTACATCTCCAACAATTTGCCAATTGGAAGATTTAGTTTCAAATTCAGAAAGGTCAGATAAAGAAAGACGTGATTGAGAAAATACTAGGCTTGGAAAAAGAATAAAAGCAAAGAGGCTTTTTTTCATATATTTTATTATTAAGGTTTTATCTCTAAATGCAAAACTAAAATTTTGTACATGGAGTTGTTGGTATTTATAAAATTGTTATAAATTAGACGAAAATAATCACAAATCTAAAAAAAAGTATAATGCTTTTTAAATAAATCTCAGTAAAACGGACCTGTTAGTATTTAATCAAAATTGTAAAAAATTAATGAAGAATAGGTTCAAAAATTTACATTGTAAATTTAGTAAAGCTGGTCAAATAAATTAAAATTCTATTTCACACCTTTAGCGGCTAATTGTGAATAGCCTGCCCCACTCAAATTGTAAATTTCTTTAAAACCCTCCTTTTCTAAAATTTTACTTGCATTTAAACTCCTTCCTCCGGCTGCGCAATATACAAAAACTGGTTTTGTCTTGTCTAGCTTCTTGATTTGAACTTTGAAAGCTACATCTTGATAATTTATACAATTGGATGATGCAATTTTTCCCTGCGTCCATTCATCAGGGGTTCTTACGTCCAATAACTGGTGCTTAGGAGTAGCCTTAAGTTTTTCAATAAATTTTTCCAAATTTAGATTTGAGGTTTGGGCTTTTGCAATTCCTAAATTTACAAAAATCAAAAGGATTGCATATAAAAGGGTTTTTTTCATAATATGAGGTTTGGTTTTTGGAATTTTTGAATGACTAAAATTTAGATTTAAGATGAAAAACAAATTTCCACAATTTCTTTTAAATGCTATTCAATAGTATGCTTTTTTTTTATTAATTAAAAAACAAAGATATTTTTTCTAAATAAAATCAAACTGTTTCCAACTATTTTTAGCTAAAAGATCTCTTTAGGGCATAAAGGAGTTTTAGGGGTATTTATTTATTTGTTGGCGAGTACTTAAGACAGCTTGATGCTCGCCAATAAAATTTTAAAATTATTTAATATGAAAATTTTAGTCTTGTTTTTTGTTTTGGTTTCTTGTGCCAGTTCTGAAGATAATGTTTCACCAAGTCTTAAGGTAAGTAAGGCTAATTCTGACGCTTCAATAAGTCCTATTTTTAATACTTGGAAATTGGTATCGTTTGAAGACAATAAGGCTGTAAAATTCGATATTACTTTGGAAATAAAACCAGATAGAAATGAGAAAGGATTATTTACAATTACA
Source organism: Cytophagaceae bacterium (assembly GCA_031420365.1). GTDB lineage: Bacteria > Bacteroidota > Bacteroidia > Cytophagales > Spirosomataceae > Leadbetterella. Next base: position 55,398 of record JANOMP010000007.1, on the reverse strand, counting down.
GGAAAAAGCACTGTAAATTTTTATTATGCTTTTTTTGAAGCCGATTTTGTAAAACACGCTTTAAAAATTGATGGGGTATCCGGTACAAAAATTGGAACTTCTTTAGCTTCTGAAGCCACTTTTGAAAAGGAATATTGGGAAAGATTAGCTGCAGTTGAAAAATTTGAAGTTTCATCCGATAGAACTAAAATGACATTATTTTTGCCAGACATAACAAAAAAGAAAATGAATTTTCAAATCTCAAAATAATATAAATATGAAATTTTTTATAGTTAGTTCAATCTTAATTGTATTCATGTTAACCAGTTGTAAAAAAAGTGAAGTTGCTAGTTCTGAAATAAAAATTGATGCAGAATTTTCTACGAAAACTTCAAATTTTGCTTTTTATTTTTGGAAGACATTTCAAAAAAACGAATCGGTAGATAAAAATTATTTCATATCTCCTTTGAGTTTACATATCGCTTTAGGAATGCTTTTGAATGGTGCTGACAACCAAACCAAAACAGAAATTCAGAAGGTTTTGGGCTTTGAGAATGAAAATATGGATACTATAAATTCAACCTATCTTGAATTGATAGAAAAACTTCCTAAAGTAGATCCTAAAGTTATTAATACAATTGCGAATTCGGTTTGGCAAGAAAAAAATTTTCCGGCAGAAAAAGATTTTATAAACACTTTAGAAACTCAGTTTAAGGCCAGATTGTATTTAGAGAGTTTTTCAAGTCCAACTACTTTGACAAAAATAAATCAATGGGCTAGCGATAATACTAATGGCAAAATCAAAAAGATTCTAGAAGAAATTTCCCCTTCTCAAATAATGTTCCTAATTAACGCTTTATATTTTAAAGGAGATTGGACTAATCAATTTGATGTAAAAGCCACTCGAAAAGCTGATTTTTTTGGCACAAAAGGCAAATCTGTTGTTTCGATGATGAGAAAAAATGAGAAACTAAAATATGTAGATATGCCTGATTATCAAATGGTAGAATTGCCTTATGGTAATGAAAAATATGTGATGCATGTTTTACTTCCTAAAAAATTGTCAGTGGATGAAATGGTTAAAAATTTTGATAATGAAAAATGGATAGCTGCCCAAAGTAAATTAAATAGTACTAAGATAATTTTTGAAATTCCAAGATTCACAATAGAATATAGCAAGAAACTTAATGAAACTTTAATTCAAATGGGAATGAAAAAAGCTTTTAGTGATGAAGCAGATTTATCAAAAATAGCCAAACCTGCAGGACTTTTAAGGGTGGATTTTGTAAAACAAGATACCTATGTGGCTATTGATGAAAAAGGCACCGAAGCAGCGGCAGTTACCACTATTGGTATCGAAGTTACCTCATTTCCAATCTATCCTGAAGTGCTTTGTAATAAACCATTTGCTTTTATAATTAGCGAAAAAACTTCAAACACAATTATGTATTTAGGGAAAGTTTCAAACCTTTGATAGCTATGAAGAGTCTTGTTTTTTTATTGTTAATAGGAAGTCTTTTGGGATCTTGTACTGATGATTGCACCATTACTCAAACCCAACGTATGGTCGTTCCTTTTCAAATTAGTCAGGAACAACTTAGGATTGGCATTGTGAACCAAGCACCACAAAAATTAGAGAATCCAGGTAAAATTTACTACTTTAATACTGTTCTGATCATCAATGAAATAAAAAAAGGTTTACATTTTATTGATAATGCAAATCCTGCCAATCCAAAACACATTTCATTTCTTAAAATTCCTGGAGTGTTAGATTTGGCGATAAAAGGGAATATTCTTTATGCTGATAGTTACACTGATTTAGTAGCGTTTGACATGAATGATATAAAAAATATAAAAGAAGTAGGGCGTATTAAAAACATGTTTAGCTCAGGCTTAGTGGATGGAATTTATTGGTATTTTGATCCATTTTCTAAAATTATTACAGACTCTGAATATAAAAATGTAACACAAATTATAAAATCTAATTGTGGGCAGCCCAACACCATTTGGCCATTAAGAGGTGGAGGCAAAGAAGGAGATACCGCTTTTCAATCTGGGAGTAGTAACACAAATGCAACAAAAGGGCAATCTTCTTCCCAATCAGGAACTGGGGGCTCAATGGCGAGATTCACGATTTATGATGATTATTTATATGTAGCTACCCAGTCAGATTTAATTGTTTTTAATATCAAAAATGGTACAAAGCCCGATTCAGTAAATAAAATAAAGTTAGGTTGGGGCGTTGAAACTATATTTCCTTACAAAGATAAGTTGTTTATTGGATCTAATACAGGCATGTATATTTATGATAACAAAGTGCCCTCAAAACCTGTTAGACTTTCTATTTTTCAGCATGTTAGAGCCTGCGACCCCGTAGTGGTAGAAAACGATAAAGCGTATATAACTTTGCGAAGTGGCTGGTGCGGGGCTGCCCCAAACAGGTTGGATGTGATAGATGTTAAAAACTTAAGTATTCCATTTTTGATTAAATCGTATACCATGGAAAGTCCACATGGGCTTTCAATCCTAAATAATAAACTTACTATTTGTGAAGGCGAATTTGGATTAAAAAGTTTTGATGCTAAAAATTCTTTAGATATTAAATTAGAACAGCATTTAAAGGGGTTAAACGCTTTTGATGTAATTCAGTTAGACGAAAAATTGTTATTAATGATAGGGAAAGATGGCTTGCATCAATATGATAATTCTGATCCTAAAAATATGAAATTACTTAGTAAAATGGAAGTAAACCGATGAAAAAAATAACTCTTTTTGGCCTATTTTTGATACAGTTTGAGACTACTATTTATGCACAAGAAACACAAATTTTTTTTGAAAAGTATCCATTTGTTAATCAGACAGAATTTAGTGTTCTTTTCGGTCGAACTCGTGATTCATACTATTATCCTGCTATTTATTCAAGCTTTATAATACCAAATTCTGATTATTACAGCTTAAGAAACACTGTAAATTTAAGTTTACAAACCTTTAATGGATTAGTTTTAAATCACAAAACTTCCGTGGGTATTACTACTGGGCTTGACGCTTATAATTCTTCATTGATTATGCCCATTGCAGCAGGAATTAGACAAGTGGTGGCTCAAAAAAGTAAAAATGGAGCTAAATTACAAATAGGTGCAGACGCAGGTTGGGGATTTGATTGGCTCAATCCTAAAAATGATTATGAGAAATTATATGGTGGAATAATGGTTAATCCAAGTTTTGGAATGAAATTTCCGACAAGGAATGGTTCCTCTTGGTTAGTGAATTTCGGATACAAATATCAATATTTAAAAATTAAGCAAACAGAAGTAAACGAGTATCTTTTATCAAGTATGGAAACTAGAAATTTAAAACGTTTTCAAGTGAGGGTGGGCTTTGAATGGTGAAAAAAGTTAGCAAGTTTATTTTCCATATTTAGCGATATGTTCTTTTATTTTAGTAATTCTATTGGCTGGGCTAGGGTGTGTACTCATAAACTCCTCACTTTCATTTCCCCCTCCAGCTTCTGCAAGTATTTCCATTACTTCAATCATTGCATTTGGGTCATAGCCTGCCATAACCATATATTTTATTCCAAATTCGTCAGACTCCAATTCATCGTTTCTGCCAAATTTCATAAGTTTCGCCTGAGCCACATAATTTGCAATTTGGGAAGCACCCATGTCTCCTGCTGCTGCTGTGGCAGCTCCTGCCAATCCTTGATAAAATTCAGTTTGGGCCATTTGCTCGGAAGAATGTCTAAACACTACATGCGCTATTTCATGGCCAATGATCGCAGCCAATTGGTCAGAAGATTTCAATTTTCCTAACAATGCAGCTGTGATAAACACTTGTCCGCCTGGTAATGCAAACGCATTTATAGTTTTTGAATCAGCCAATACATGAAAATCAAAACTGAATGGATTACCCATTCCTCTACTTTGCACATCTTGGTTAAATGTATTAATGAGCTTATTGCCTAATGTTTTAACTTGATCCTGCACTTGCTTGTCGGGATAAAGGCCTCCATATTCTTCCGCCATTTGAGGGGCTGCTTGTAATCCCAGAGCAACTTCTTGTTCTGGAGTCAAGTTCACTTGTTGTTTTTCTCCTGTTAAAGGGTTTTCTTGCGTTTTACTATAATAACTCAGCATAGCCATCAAAGCCATAACTAAGCCAATAACAAATCTAACTTTTAATCCATTAATATTCATCTATTTGATATTTTATTTCTAGCGAAGTTTTCTAGAATTTCAACTATAAAATTAATTTAATTTTATTCGAAATAAAAGACTAATTACACAATTTAAAATAATTCGTTAGTAAAAATATTTAAACGGTTTAGAAAATTTTATTTTTGTTTTTAACAAAAAATAGAACTAATTTTGATTATTACAGTTTATACACTGTATATCTATAAATGCTTATTATTACTTTCAAGAATATCTCCTAAAATGACTGACGCCGAACTAAAGCTTTCCGAGCCTTTGATGCTTGATGATCCATCAAGATTTGTTATTTTCCCAATCAAGCACCTAGATATTTGGGAGTATTATAAAAAAGCTGAAGCGTCTTTTTGGACTGCGGAAGAGCTTGATTTATCGCAAGATTATAAAGACTGGGAAGGAATGAATGACGGTGAACGCCATTTCATTTCTCATGTTTTGGCCTTTTTCGCTGCTTCAGATGGTATTGTCAATGAAAATCTGGCCGTTGGCTTTTTGTCAAATGTTCAGTATGCCGAAGCAAAGTGTTTTTATGGTTTTCAAATTATGATCGAGAATATTCATGCTGAAACGTATTCTTTGCTGATAGACACGTATGTGAAAGACACCACCGAGCGGGCTAAAATGCTAAATGCTATAGATCACATTCCTTGCGTGAAAAAGAAAGCAGATTGGGCAATGAGATGGATTGAAAACGGTAATTTTATAGAAAGATTAATAGCATTTGCTGCAGTGGAAGGTATTTTCTTTTCGGGTTCATTTTGTTCAATTTTTTGGTTGAAAAAAAGAGGATTGATGCCGGGGCTAACTTTTTCGAATGAGTTAATTTCTAGAGATGAAGGATTACACAGAGATTTTGCTTGTCTTCTTTATAATGAATATATCAAAAACAAACTTCCTGAAGACTCTATTTATGCAATCATAAAGGATGCAGTAGAAATTGAAAAAGAATTTGTTACAGACGCTCTTCCAGTTTCACTTATTGGAATGAACGCTTTACAAATGTGCCAGTATATTGAGTTTGTTGCTGATCACTTGTTAGAATCCCTTCAATTAAAGAAAGTATATAATGCTACTAATCCTTTTGATTTCATGGATATGATATCTTTACAAGGAAAAACAAATTTCTTCGAGAAAAGAGTAGGGGAGTATCAAAAAGCTGGAGTAACATCAGATAGAGAAAAAATGTCATTTTCATTAGATGAGGATTTTTAATTTAGTTTTAATTTATATTGTTTGAAATAAAAAATAGTCCTTTTCATTGAAAAGGACCTTTTTGTTTTTACCTATTAAACCTAAACCATTAAATTCGAGTATTTTATGAAATTAAAAAATGTACAACTTTATAAACGGATATAAATTTCTAAAAATGTATTCTCAATGCTAATCCAATTGCAATGTTTTGATTTTTTTATTGATAGTAATTTTTAACCTCTTTATTTATCTACGCGAATCAAAAAGTATGATTAAAAGTTTCTTTAAATTCTTTTTATAATTTTTTATCCTTTAATTTTTCAAACAAATTTTATTTTTTATAAACCTTTAGAATTCATATTTAACATTTTTTAGTTTTCAATGTTCCAAAATTACTATTGACTTCACTGTTAAAAAAGAGTTAAAGTACTCGTTTTGATTGGTATTTTTACGCGGTTATTTTAAAAGAGAATAAAATATTTTGATAAAAAATAAGTAGGATAATGTATTTTGATTAAAAAATCAAAATTAGAGGAAGATTAAGTCAAGTTTTTTTAGAAATTTGAATTTAGTTTAAAATGCAAAGCTAGAATACAAATAAATTTATTTAGGGAATTTTATAATGGATTAGGCTTGCTCTTTTAAAACTAGATTTAAGTAGGAAGTAAGAATTTTTAGGCCTTTTTCAAAGTGTTTGTTGTTGTTAATAATAATGTCAGCGTCTTGTTTGGTTGGTTTAATGAATTTTTCATAAGTTGGAGCAACATGATTTTCCCATCTGTAAAGAACATCTTCTAAATCATATCCGCGTTCGTTATTATCTCTTATTATTCTTCTTCTAATCTTAATGTGCTCTTTTGCGTCTATAAATACTTTAAGATTAAGAAGTTTTGAAATAGAAGGGTCATGGAAAACAAAAATACCCTCCACCACAATAATGGGTGCAGGTTTAAATACTAGTATTTCTGCCATAGTTTTAGCATTGTTAAATACGTATTCTTCTTTTTTTACAACTTTTCCCTGTTTAAGGTCATTGATGTGTTCAGCAAAAAGTTTAAAATCTATAGATTCAGGAAGATCAAAATTTTCTATTCCATTTTCATCTTTAGGTACTTTGCTTATCTCTTTATAATAATTATCTTGGGATATAAGGCATATTTCGTCTTTCGAAAAATGACTAAGCAAGCTATTTAGAAAGAAAGTCTTTCCTGATGCACTTCCCCCAGTAATGCCAATTATATTCGGTTCTTTCATGTTGAAAAACTACTTTGATTGGGCCATTTAATTATCATCATTTATTACAAGAAAATTCTTTCTTTGAAATTTAATTGTATTATTTTTTAATACTTTTATTAAATTAATATTGTTTTTTTATTTTCTACAAAACTAATAGATCTCTGTCGGTATTCTTGTTTTTTAAAGAAATACTCTTTGTTTTTGTTGGATTGTAAACTTGTATTCCAGATTTTTTGTTTTATTGACTATGGAAAACAAATCTGTATCTATTTTAGGTTGTGGCTGGCTTGGATTGCCTTTAGCGAATAAATTAGTTTCTAAAAATTATTTAGTAAAAGGAAGTACTACATCTGAAGAAAAGTTGAAAGGCTTGGAGGCATTAAAAATAGTGCCATTTAAAATTAAGTTAAATCCAGGTTTTGAGGGAGATATTTCATTTTTTGATTCTGAATTGTTGTTTATCAATATTCCTCCAAAAACACGAAGTATGGGGGAAATTTTTCATTTGGAACAGATAAAAACTTTGAATGATCTAATTGAGTCAAATAGATTTATCAAGAAAATTATTTTTATAAGTTCAACCTCAGTTTATCCTTCTACAGGTCAAATGCTTAAAGAAAGGGAGGCTTTGCCTTTGCATTTTTTAGTTAAAGCTGAGAAATTATTATCCGAAGTTTGTTTAAGTCTAGGAATTAAATTCACTGTTTTAAGATTTGGAGGATTAATGGGTTATGATAGAATTCCTTGTAGGTATTTTGGAGGTGGAAAGGGATTAATTGACGGCAATTCGCTTGTAAATTATATTCACAGAGACGATGCCATTGGAGTCATTTCCACCATTCTTAATCAAAATTTGTGGGGAGAAATATTTAATGTTGTTAGTCCTTCACATCCTTCAAGAAAACAAATAGTTGAGTGTTGTTGTAATCCTTATGGATATGCTACTCCAACTTTTTCTGAATTACATAATACTATGGAATATAAAACTATAAGTGTGGAAAAATTATTAGAAGTATCAAACTATGTCTTTAAGTTCCCAGACCCTTTGAAGTTCAGCTATTTACATTGAAAGTCTTTTGAATAAATTATTTATATTAGTAATTAGAAATAATTTTTTTCATAATCTGTTTGGAAGAATTGGTTGGAAGATGTAATTTTGCACCCACGTTACAGGATTGGCTTATGGTGTAATGGTAACACAGCGGTTTTTGGTGCCGTTATTCCAGGTTCGAGCCCTGGTAAGCCAACATAAAAAGTCGCTTTCGAGCGACTTTTTTCATATTCATCGCATTGCTATTCGTTTTTCAATTTTTTCTTTCCAAATATTTGCGATTAAAAAAACTTTTTAGCTATTTGAGGCTCTAATTATTGAAATAAGGAATTTATGAGTTTTACTAATAGAGATTTAAGTCAAATAGCTAAAAGAGGTAGTAAATTAGACATTGTTAATGAACAAATAGAAAATTTTAGAACAGGGTTTCCTTTTCTGAATGTCATAAAGGCTGCGACAATTGGCAACGGAATTATAAAACTAGATGATATTGCCAAATCAGAATATTTAGAATTATTTGCCAGATTAGCTTCCAAAAAAAAGTTATTGAAGTTTGTTCCGGCATCGGGTGCTGCTAGTAGAATGTTTAAATCTTTATTTTCTGCTAAAGACGAATCTAATTTTGATAAGTCCGTCGACCAGTTTTTTTTGCAATTGAAAGATTTTGCTTTTTATGAAAGTTTAAAAAAAGCTATGAAATCAGATAGCAAACAGAATATTTTGGAAGGGTTGCTAAACGCCGATGGATTAGATTATGGAGCAATGCCCAAAGGTCTTCTAGAATTTCACTCCTATAAAGATAGTACTAGGACAGCAGTAGAAGAACACTTGGTAGAAGGGGCTTTATATGCAAATAATAAAGGAAGGGTAAAGTTGCATTTTACAGTTTCTCCTGAGCATAAGAAAAAATTCAAAGAGCTCTTATCAAATGTATTAGTAAAATATCAAGAGATTTTTAAAGTAAAATTTGACATAAGTTTTTCAGAGCAAAAACCTTCTACAGATACTATTGCGGTGGATATGAAAAATGAACCTTTCAGAGATAAAACTGGAAATATTTTGTTCCGGCCTGCTGGGCATGGCGCTTTATTGGAGAATTTAAATGAACAAGATGCTGAGGTGATTTTTATAAAAAACATTGACAATGTAGTGCCCGATCATTTAAAAGAGGAAACAATTGCATATAAAAAAGCACTAGCAGGCTTATTGCTGAATTTTCAAAAGCAAATATTTAAGTTTTCAAAAGCACTAGAAAAACCTAATGTAAGTGGTTATATGTTAAATAAGTCATTGAAATATATTAGAACCTCACTAAATGTAGAACCTCCAAAAGGATTTAGGTCTCTTTCTTATGATGCTAAATTATCTTATGCTATTCATAAGTTAGACCGACCTTTAAGAATTTGTGGAATGGTGAAAAACGTGGGTGAACCTGGTGGAGGGCCTTTTTGGGTAAAAAATTCTGATGAGTCCATTTCTTTGCATGTTGTAGAGTCGGCTCAAATTAACATGAAAAACAAGAAACAAAAGAAAATTTTCGAAATGGCAACCCATTTTAATCCAGTTGACTTAATTTGTGCTGTAAAAAATCATAAGAAATTGAAATATGATTTACTTGCTTTTAGAGATCCTACAACTGGATTTATTACCGAAAAATCTCAAAGTGGAAAAACACTCAAGGCTCAAGAATTGCCCGGCTTATGGAATGGAGCTATGGCAAATTGGAATACACTTTTTGTAGAAGTTCCTTTAATTACTTTCAATCCTGTAAAAACAGTAAATGATTTATTGAGAAAGGAACATCAACCTGCGTGATTATGGTTATCTGATTTGTTTCTTAACTATCATAAAAAGCATTTTTGTTACCCTTTAAAACGAAAATTTATTTTTCGAGAAAACTTCTAACTCTATTTTTATTTATGTTATCACTAACAGAAGAAAATTATCTAAAGACACTTTATCATCTGGGAATGGGAGAATCCGAGGTGAGTGTTATGGATTTGAGTGTAGGGCTTTCCATAAAAATGCCTACTGTTAATTCTATGGTAAAGAAACTTTCAGAAAAAGGTTTAGTTAACTATGAGAAATATCGGCCATTGAGTTTAACAGAAAAAGGCAAAAGAGAGGCGGGTTTGATAATTAGAAAGCATAGGTTAACAGAAATTTATTTGGTTGAAGAAATGGGTTTTGCCTGGGATGAAGTTCATGAAATTGCGGAACAAGTAGAGCATATCAAATCAGCAGCATTTTTCAATAAAATTTCTGAGATTTTAAACCATCCAAAAGTGGATCCTCATGGTTCACCAATACCAGATGAAAACGGAGTTTTGCCGACTTTGAATTATGTAAAACTTAGTGATTGTGCTATTAATGATGTTGTTACATTTGCAGGAGTTGCAAATTCATCAGATAGTTTTTTAAGACTTTTAGGAAATATTACCCTAAAATTAGGAGAATCTTTAAAGGTAAAAAGTCATCAAGATTTTGACAAAAGCATGAAAATATTATTTTCAGATAAAATCGAAAATTTAAGCGAATCAGTATGTCAAAATATTTTAGTCCTCAAAAAAAGTTAAAAAAAATCAGCTTTTATTATTTTTTTACTCCTTCAATTGTAGTTTCAATTCCATTAAAATCATACTTTGCTTTAATGGTTTGATTGGATACTTTAGCTATTTCTTTTCCCTCTGGCAACCATAGCGAAATAGAGCCGTCCACATTCTCTTTAAGGGTAAGTTTATCATAATTCTCTCGGCTTAACTTATCTTTTCCATCCAAAGTTTCTTTAAGTTCTACTACTAAACTTACTTCTTTATCCATTTTTTTGGTTACAACAAATTTTATATCTAAAATTGTTTTTCCTGAAATAAATGGCATAGGAATTAAAGTGCCTCCAATATTTATTGATTTGGCAATATAATCTCCAGACATTTGGTCTGCTAGAGATATTTTTATTTCATTTTTTGAACACGAGAAAAATAATGCTAAAACAATAAGAATAGCAATATTTTTGGCAAAAAAAGATTTTATTCTTTTAATTAATACAAACATAATTGGCATAATTTTAGTAATAATGTAATGGTACATGTTATTTATTCTCAAAAAACATACCATAAAGACATAATTTGTCTTTTTTTTTGAAAGAAAACTTTCAGAATATTTTGAAAATTCAAAATAACTATTTTAATTTGGAACTTAATATGCGTGCTATAAATATAATATAAGATAATTTTATGGAATTAAAAGAAGCGAAAGATCGGTTTATTCACACATGGGGTACCTTGGCCACTCAATGGGGGATCAACAGAACTATGTCACAAATTCACGCTTTGCTTTTGCTTTCTTCAAGGTCATTAAATGCAGATGAAATTATGGATGAACTTCAAATTTCAAGAGGGAATGTGAATATGAACCTTAGAGATTTGATGACTTGGGGTCTTATTTATAAGCAATTGTTGCCAGGAGAAAGGAAAGAATTTTTTCATGCTGAAAAAGATATTTGGAAAGTAGCTCGGCAGATAGCTAGAGAAAGACGAAGACGGGAGATTGCTCCAATTTTAGAATCTATGGATGAAATCAAAAAAGGACTTTCTGCAGATTCTGAAGAAAATAAAGAATTGTTAAAAATTATTGCTGATATTAATACGGTAGCTGGTTTTGCAGATAGTACAATAGAGATGGTAATAAAATCGGAAGAAAGTTGGTTAAAAACCAATTTTTTAAAGTTATTTAAATAGTGGTTTTTGAAATAATAATTTAACTGTATCCTATCATTGATTAGATGCAGTTTTTTTTATTTGGGGAAAGCCCTCTCAATTTGCTTTTTTTTATTCCAAGGTGCTGTAGTCTGTCGTGACATATCATACAAAATATATAATACTATTGCCAAAAAGATTAAGAATATAGCTCTAAATGTATTTTTGTTTTTTTTATTCATTTTCAAATATATCTTTAACATCTATTCTAAATTCTATTTTTCCAGTTTTTTGTGAGATTTCATCCCATTTTAAATCTTCAAATGATACTAAAACAGCGGTTGCTTTTTTGAAACTTCCTCCCACATCCTCTTGACACAAATAGTCGGTAAAAAAAGATACCTCTGGATTGTGCCCTACTATTGCAACACAAGTATATATTTCTGAAATGCTATTTACTAAAGCAAGATAGTTTCTTGGACCGCTTCCAAATAGTCCTTCTTCCGCTTGTATATCATCCGTTTCAAATTTCAATTGTTCTGCTATATATTTTGCTGTTTCCATTGTTCTAGCTGAAGGGCTAGAGAATAACTGATTGATGCCTAAATTTAAGCGCGCTAAATACTTGCCTAAACGTGCCGATTCCATTGTGCCTCTTGCAGTAAGGTTTCTGTCGAAATCTCGTATCATTGAAGAGTTTGTTTGTTCTACTGCGCTTGCGTGTCTTATAAGTAGCAAATACTTTTTCATTGGAAATTTTTTTATTTTGGAACTTGATTTACCAATATTTTATTTAGAATAGCAGGAAAAAATCTTTTTAAATATACCGCTAGAATTTCTTTTCCCCCCATATAAATTTCGTATTTCTCTTTTTTAATACCAATCACAATTTTTTTAGCACATGTTTCTACCGGCATTCCCTTCAACTGATTCGTATCTTTTTTTTCGTATTTAGTACCATCAGTGGCTAAGGAATTTACAGAAATATCTGTGTTAATATAACCAGGGCATACTATAGTAACTTTGATATTGTTTTCATAAACTTCTGATCGTAAAGCGTCAAAAAATCCGTGAATTGCATGTTTAGAGGCACAATATCCAGACCTCCAAGGTGAGCCAAGTTTTCCTGAAACACTGCTTGTGACTACAAAATGCCCAGAGTTTTGTTTAATCATTATGGGTAAAACCAACTTAGTAAGTGCAATAACTCCAAAATAGTTAATCTCCATAAGTTTTCTATAAACTTCCATCGTAGATTCAATCGCATTGCCTCTTTGCGAAATACCTGCATTGTTGTATAATATGTCAATTCTTCTAAATTTGTTTATAACTTGTTGACATAAACCTGCTAATTCTTTAAAGTTTTCAACATCCATGGGAAGTACCAAAATATTCTCCTCCGATAATCCAGTAGCTTTTTTCACTCGTTCAAGTTCATCTATTCTTCTTGCAGACAAAACAAGTTTGGCACCCTGCCTAGCTATCTCTAAGGCTGTGGCTTCTCCTATTCCTGAAGAAGCCCCGGTAATCCAAACTACCTTGTCTTTTAAATCTTTCATAGTTATTTTATTCGAACACAAATATACAATTAAATAAAAAAGGACAAACACTTAATAGTATTTGTCCTTTTTTATTTTTGGTTTTTGATTTCAACCGTATCCTCCCCTAAATTTATATGAACTTGATACTTTATCAATAGCTAAAATATAAGCTGCTAATCGTAAAGAAACATTGTGTTTTTGTGAAATGGCAAAAACGTTATTAAATGCATCTTTCATAGCTCTATCGCATCTTCTATTTATTCTGTCTAAAGTCCATTTATATCCAATTCTATTTTGCACCCATTCAAAATATGAGACGGTAACGCCTCCTGCATTTGCTAAAATGTCTGGTACAACCATTATTCCTTTTTCATTAATTATATCATCGGCTTTAAATGAGGTAGGACCATTTGCACCTTCCACTATTAACTTAGCTTGAATTTTGGCTGCATTGTCTTTTGTAATAACATCTTCTTTAGCAGCAGGGACTAATAAATCTACAGGTAAAAAAAGTAATTCTTCTGCTTCAATTTTTTCAGCTCCATTAAATCCTTCTAATGTACCATTGTTTGCGTTTCTATAGGCAATTGCTTTTTCAATATCTATTCCTTTGTCGTTATAATATGCACCTGAAACATCACTTATTCCCACAATATTAACTCCTTTTTCTTTCAATAGTAAAGCAGCAAAAGAACCCACATTTCCAAAACCTTGCACGGCAGCTGTAGATCTATATGGATTAAGTTTTAGCTTATCCATTGCTGACAAAGCTGAAACCATAACTCCTCTTCCGGTAGCTTCGGTTCTACCTAATGAGCCACCCAACACAAGAGGCTTACCAGTAACAACTGCTAATGTGGTTTGACCTTTTGCTTTTGAGTATTCATCCATAAGCCATGCCATTTCTCTTGGACCTGTACCCATATCTGGTGCCGGAATGTCTTTGTCTGGTCCAAAAATATCTAACATCGATAAAGTATATGCTCGCATTAATCGTTCCATTTCCCCAGAGGACATATTACGAGGATTGCAGGCAATTCCTCCTTTGGCACCACCGTAAGGAATATCTACAACAGCACATTTCCAGGTCATCCATGCCGCCAATGCCCTTACTTCGTCTAAAGTAACATCAGGGTCAAATCTTATACCACCTTTTCCTGGGCCTAAGATAGTAGAATGAATAACTCGGTATCCTTCAAAAACTTGAATTTTGCCGTTGTCCATAGTTACAGGTAATCCTACGATTACCTGTCTTGCGGGCACTTTTAGAATGTTGTACATTTCGTCGCTGATCCCTAATATTTTAACTGCTGAATCAAATCTTGACATCATCGACTCTAAAGGATTCTCTTTGTCCTTTATGGGAGCTGGTTCTAAGTATGACATATTGAACTGTTTACTATTTTGTTTTCCTAATTATTTGCAAATTTAGTTAAATTAATGGTTAACTTAAAAATGTCATGTTTTTCCACAAATTTATCCTATTGAAATATATAGAATTGTTAATTTTTAGAGCTGTAAAATGAACATTTAGCAATTGATTCTTTCGAAAATTTTGAAACTAGGTGATTAAAATTTTTTTTATTTATTTTTGAAAGAATACTTTCAAGCACATTTTTGTTAGTTGTTTTTTTAATGTTGTAAAAAAATTGATTTGGATAGTAAAAGTTTTATATTTGCAGCCAAATTTAAACTGATTATTATTACAACCATTTAAGCCTTTTATTGCATGGTAACATTAGAAGAAAAAACAAGATATTCAGAGATTGAACTTGCTGAATTCGAAGAAATAATTTTGAAAAAATTAGCTGCAACAAATAACGAAGTTAATTTTATTAAAGAGACACTTAGTAGAAAAAATGATAACGGCACAGATAACACTGCTGTTGGTTCAAAAACTTTAGAAGATGGTGCTGACGTAAGAGAAAAGGAACAATTGAGCCAATCTGCTTCAAGATTACAAAAATTTGCCTCTCAGCTTGAAGGAGCACTTATTAGAATTAAGAATGGCACCTATGGAATTTGTAAAGATACAGGAAAACTTATTCCTAAAGAAAGACTAAAAGCAGTACCTCATACTCAACAAACTATTGAGGCTAAAATGAAAGCTTAGCTGTATTAAAACCTTTTTTAAATTGCAGTTTTTTTTCATAATTTTAGACCCTAAAATTTTTTAAAAACTGCTGATAATATATTAAATATCAGCAGTTTAATTTTTAGTTATTATGTAGTATTTAGCATTTTATTTTTTGATGCATATTTTAAAAGTAATTAGAAGTTTTTTTATAATCTCAATTTATTGACCTTGCCCTAAAGAATAAGAAGGTATCCCATCAAATGAATAAAGATTTTCTGTTTTTATAGTGTCTATTCCCAGTTGATTGGCTTTGCTTAATAATTCGATAATTTTTGCCTTGCTAAATGGATGTCCTTGTGAACTTTTAAATCTACATCTCCAATGATCAGTGCAGAATGTTTCTTCAAATCCTTCTGGCCAAACTTTTATTCCTCTATTGGTAATCATTTTTAAAGAAATTTCTGGAGTTTCTAGTTGTTTCATTATTGTTCCCATTTTTTTAGCGTCCCCCGCATTCCAATGAACAAAAATATCAACTCCTTCTAGTTCTTTTTTTAAAGCCTCTTTTCTAACATATTTTGGTAAATTAAGCGGTGTGTCTTTTTTGAAAGATACTTGAGGAAGCGTAGATGGAATTTTGCCGAGATTATTTATTACTGCCTCTGTAAATTCAGTAGTTGTGGCACATTTTTTACTTATTTTAGTATTAAAAACATCTCTTGTATGAATTCCGTCTTCAATTGTTTTCAGCCAAGCATTATGTATTTTTTCTGCAATATCTGTTTGTCCAATATGATTAAGCATCATAACTGCACCTTGAATAAGCCCAGAAGGGTTAGCAATATTTTGACCTGCTATTGTTGGAGCTGAGCCATGAATAGCCTCAAACATAGCACAGGTTTCTCCAATGTTTGCCGAACCAGCCAAGCCAACTGAACCTGCAATTTGAGCCGCAACATCAGAAATAATATCTCCATATAAATTTAAAGTAACTATCACATCAAAATCCTCAGGGGTATCGGCTAACCGTGCTGTGCCAATGTCAATTATCATGTGCTCAGTGTTTATTTCCGGATATTCCTTAGCTATTTCATTAAACACTTGATGAAAAAGGCCGTCTGTTTGCTTCATTATATTGTCCTTTGTCATGCAGGTTACTTTCTTTCTACCTGTTTGTTTCGCATATTCAAAGGCATATCTAACAATTTTTTCACAGCCCGGTCTACTTATAAGTTTTATACATTGTATTACTTCGTCTGTTTGTTGATGCTCTATGCCAGCATAAAGATCTTCTTCGTTTTCTCTAATAATTACTAAATCCATGTTTGGATGTTTCGTTTCTACAAAGGGATGTAAACTCACACATGGTCTAACATTGGAATAAAGACCTAAAAATTTGCGAGTAGTCACATTAAGACTTTTATACCCGCCTCCCTGAGGAGTAGTAATTGGCGATTTTAAAAATATCTTGTTTTTTCTTATAATATCCCAAGTGTCCATATCTATTCCAGATGTGTTTCCCGAAAGATAAACTTTTTCTCCTATTTTAATTTCTTCCATTTCAATATTCGCATTTGCTGCTTTTAATATTGATAATGTTGCATCCATTATTTCAGGGCCGATTCCATCCCCTTTTGCAATTGTTATAGTTTGCATATTTTTTGTTTTTTTTTGCAAATTTCAAAGTAATTATTTATTAATTTATATTTATATTTGTAATGATTAATATAAAAATATTTTATGAATTATACATTACATCAATTGCAGATTTTTTTAAAAGTTACACAACTAAAAAGTATTACAAAAGCAGCAGATGAGTTAAACTTAACTCAACCTGCAGTTTCAATTCAGTTAAAAAATTTTCAAATGCAATTTGATGTTCCTTTAACAGAAGTTGTAGGTCGCAAGCTTTATGTTACAGATTTTGGAAATGAGATTGCAGAAGTAGCTCAACGAATTTTAAATGAAATAGATTTATTAAACTTTATGACCTTATCTTCAAAAGGGCAAATTTCTGGGCGATTGGTCATATCTATAGTTTCTACTGGTAAATATATAATGCCCATTTTTTTGCATGATTTTTTAAAGAATAATTTGTCAGTTGAATTGGTAATGGACGTTACAAATAGGACAAAAGTGCTTGAAAGTTTGGAAAAAAATGAAGCAGATTTTTGTTTACTTTCCATTTTGCCAGAAAATATGGTTTTTGAAAATGAGGAATTGATGGAAAATAACCTTTTTTTAGTAAAGAGTGGAAATAATCAAATTAAAATAGAAAAAAGTGATAATAATTTGTTTGATAAAATTCAGCTAATATATAGAGAAGAGGGCTCTGGTACAAGAAGAGTTATGGAACACTATTTAAAAAGAAATAATTTTAACGTTAGAAAAAAAATAGAATTAACTTCGAACGAGGCAGTAAAGCAAGCCGTAATTTCTGATCTTGGGTGTTCAATTATGCCCTTAATTGGCATAAAAAATGAACTTATTGTCGGAGATTTAAAAGTGGTTCCTTTTAAAGGTCTACCTGTTAATTCCACCTGGAATTTGGTATGGAATAAAAATAAAAGGTTTTCTCCAGTTGCCCAATCTTTTCTAGATTTTTTAAAGGTAAACAAACAGACTATTATTGCTGAAAATTTTTCATGGACTGATAAATATAATATACTTAAAAAACGAAAACACTCTCTTAGTGGCAATTAATTCTTAAGAAATTTTATGTTTTATTTGCAATTTCAATGCTATTCTCTAAAAAAAATACAAAAAGTGTATGGTTGAGTTTGTTTTGTCATTCAAAAGTGATAATTTTGCACTTCAAAAATCAGAGGATTTAATTAAAAACAAAGCATTAATGGCAAATATTGGTAAAATCTCACAAATAATCGGGCCAGTAGTGGACGTAAGTTTTGAGGGGGAAGCCGCTTCTCTACCTGCAATTTTAGACGCGATGTCTGTGACCAAATTAAATGGACAGAAAGTAATTCTTGAATGTCAACAACATCTTGGTGAAGATCGTGTACGTACTATTGCTATGGACAGTACAGATGGTTTACAAAGAGGGCAAGAAGTAACTCACTTAGGTTCTCAAATCACTATGCCTACTGGAGAAGCAATAAAAGGAAGACTTTTTAATGTAGTAGGGGAGGCAATTGATGGATTAGGCCCTGTAAACACTCCAAGACTTTCTATTCACAGAAATGCTCCAAAATTCGAGGATTTAGCCACTACTACTGAAGTTTTATTTACAGGTATTAAAGTTGTTGATTTATTGGCTCCTTATGTGAAAGGAGGAAAAATTGGCTTGTTTGGTGGTGCTGGAGTAGGAAAAACTGTATTGATTCAAGAATTGATAAATAATATTGCCAAGGCTTATGCTGGACTTTCGGTATTTGCTGGTGTAGGTGAGCGTACGAGGGAAGGAAATGACCTACTTCGTGAAATGATTGAGTCTGGAATTGTAAAGTATGGAGAAGCCTTTAAACATTCTATGGAATCAGGAGGATGGGATCTTAGTGTTGTGGATAGAGAAGCATTAAAAGATTCGCAGGCTACTTTTATATTTGGTCAAATGAATGAACCTCCAGGAGCTCGTGCCAGAGTAGCTCTTTCTGGTTTGACTATTGCTGAGCACTTTAGAGATGGTGATGGCGAGGGAAAAGGGCGTGATATCCTGTTTTTTATAGATAATATTTTCCGTTTTACACAGGCTGGTTCTGAAGTTTCGGCACTTTTAGGTCGTATGCCTTCAGCAGTTGGTTACCAGCCTACTTTAGCAACTGAAATGGGAGTGATGCAAGAGCGTATTGCTTCAACTAAACGAGGGTCAATTACCTCAGTGCAAGCAGTTTATGTTCCTGCTGATGACTTGACGGATCCAGCTCCTGCTACTACCTTTGCTCACTTAGATGCTACTACTGTATTAAGCCGTAAAATAGCTGAGTTAGGAATTTATCCTGCTGTGGATCCTTTAGATTCTTCGTCTAGAATATTATCAGCAGAGATTCTGGGTGATGCACATTATAATTGCGCACAAAGTGTTAAAAATATTTTGCAACGTTATAAAGAATTACAAGATATTATCGCAATTCTAGGTTTAGAAGAACTTTCAGAAGATGATAAATTGGTAGTTTCTCGTGCGCGTAGGGTTCAGCGTTTCTTATCTCAGCCATTCTTTGTAGCTGAACAATTTACAGGTCTTAAAGGAGTTTTAGTAGATATCAATGATACCATAAAAGGCTTTAACCAGATAATGGAAGGGGATTTTGACCATCTTCCTGAGGCTGCTTTTAACCTTGTAGGTACAATTGAAGATGCTAAAGAGAAAGGAGAAAGATTGATAGCTGAAGCGACGAAGTAATATTATTCGCAAATTAATTATTCTATTATGATTCTAGAAATAATAACACCTGAAAAAAAAATCTTTAATGGAACCGTTGATTCTGTTATTTTGCCAGGTAAAAATGGAAGTTTTCAATTGCTAAAAGACCATGCATCTATGGTAAGTACACTTAAAAAAGGAGACTTGGTTTACGAAATAGATGGGAAAAAAGAAACCTTACTTGTTGATGGTGGTGTGTTAGAAGTTTCTGATAATAAAGTTTTAGTTTTGGCAGAAGCGGTATTGTAATTTCCAAATATATTAATGAAAGTCCGAAGTTTAGAAATAAATTTCGGACTTTTTATTTAAGGGTTTATTGAATATTTCATTTAGAATAATTGTAATATTTTACATAATTTTGATTTAATTTTTTTTAAATTTAGAATTACAGTTTTATCTTGTCATTAATTTGCTTATTTCTTGTACAATGGTTCTCTCGAATAAAAAGTTGAAAACCCCCTAAAACAAAAAAAAAGGCTTCAGGGCTTGGAAAGATAAAAGGATTAATTTTCGTATTTTTTCCTTTAAAGTCAACTTCTTTTTTTGTAGCAGAATGCTAGTTGAAAAATGTCAATCATTCCATTTTTTTTATGCCAATCCATAAAGCCGATTCTACTATTAGTTCTAGAATTTATATGAACAGATATTAGAAGGTAAAGAACTATAATTTTAAAATTTTGAAAAAGAATCTAGATGAATTTGTTTTGCAAACTAAAAATTTAATTCTAATTAAGTTAATAAAAGAAGATGCACCATTTATCTTGGAATTGGTTAATTCGCCTAGTTGGTTGCAATATATTGGAGATAAAAAGGTTCATTCCATACCTGAAGCGGAACAATATTTGCAAAATGGAATTTTAAAATGCTATAAAGAAAATGGATTTGGTTTTTGGTTAGTAAAAGATATTATTACAGGTCAAAGATTAGGAATTTGTGGTATTACAAAAAGAGAATCATTGGATCTTCCAGATATTGGTTTTGCTTTTTTGCCAAAATATCAGTCAATGGGTTATGGCTATGAGGCCGCTTTGGCAACTTTGAAATACGTTAAAGAGAATTTAAGAATAGATAGTATTGTTGCCATAGTTAAAAAAGAAAACATTGCATCAAATAAACTGCTAATAAAAATTGGAATGAAGTTTGAAAAGATTATTTGCTTTTCTAACGAAAACAAGGAACTCAATTTGTATTCAATTAAGAATTTTCATAATTTATAACTATTAGAAATAGGAATATTTTTTATTTAACGCTATATTTTTTCTATTAGGTTTTACATTTTTTTATTTTACTCCTATTTTTTGTGGATTTAGAAAACACACACTTGCCCTCTGTATGTTATGAAATATTTGTTCGTTCCTTTTGCGATTCAAACCATGATGGAATTGGTGATTTAAATGGGATTACTTCTAAATTAGACTACTTACAAGATTTGGGTATTGAAGCTATTTGGCTTAGTCCTATATTTAAATCTCATTCATACCATAAATACGATGTTGTTGATTATTGGTCAATTGATTTAGAATTTGGCACTTTGGATGATTTTAAAGAGCTTATTGGGTTAGCTCATATAAAGGGTATAAAGGTGTTTTTAGACTTTGTAATAAATCATACAAGTAAAAATCACCCTTGGTTTATTGAAGCAAAACAGGGGTCAGAAAATTCTTTTAGAAACTATTACTATTGGCTTTCAAAAAGCGATATTAAAGCTAGAGGAATAGCAATTAGAGAGATTACTGGGGATTCATCGGAGGCGAATCCTTGGCATTTAGCAAATATAGGCGATTCTGAAAAGTATTATGGGATGTTTTGGAGTGGAATGCCTGATTTGAATATGGATAACCATTTGCTAAGAAATGAGATGTATAAAATAGGAAAATATTGGTTAGAGTTAGGAGTGGATGGTTTTAGAATGGATGCAGCTAAGCACATATATCCAGATTGGGAATCTGAAAAGTGCCATCATTTTTGGGATGAATTTAGGCAAAAAATGGAGCAGGTGAATCCCAATGTTTATATAGTGGGGGAAGTATGGACCTCTGCCGAAAATATAGCTCCCTTTTTTAAAGGATTAAAAGCTAATTTCAATTTTGATTTATGTTTTGCCATCCAAGATATTGTAAAAACAGGGAAGGATAACAAAGAAATTATAAAAATGCTAATTAAAAATTATGCAATTTTTGATAAAGTTAATCCAAATTTTATTGATGCTACAATGTTAGGCAATCATGATATAAATAGAATAGGTAGCGTGGCAGATGGAAATATTGAGAAACTTAAAATGGCTGCAAATTTATTGCTTCTTTTACCTGGCAATCCGTATTTATATTATGGGGAAGAAATAGGGATGCTTGGATCAAAACCGGATGAAAATTTAAGAGAGGCTTTTTTGTGGGACGCACGTTTTGTTGATAAGGATAGAACAAATTGGCGAAAACCTAAATATAATACCGACTCAAAAGTATCGCCTTTAAAAATTCAAAAATTAAATATAGATTCCTTATTTAATCACTATAAGACATTAATATCTTTAAGAAAAAGTTTTAGAGGATTAAATCAAATCCTAAATCCTAATCTAATTGCATCTGAAACTTCAAAAAAGGGGATTGTTAGTTTTATAAGACCCTATCAAAATGAAGATATTTTGATTTTACAAAATATTACTTATAAAACTATTGATATAAAAATTGAAGAAGAATTTGAGTCAATTCTTTTGCAAACCAATTTGTTAAGCCTATCAAAAAATTCCATTGCTAAATTAGATTCTTATGGGATTTTAGTTTTAAAGTTAAAAAATTCATAAAAAAATAAGAGCTTGCAATAAGCTCCTATTTTTATGTATTAATTTTGGATTTACAGGATTTAGAGTGAAACCCTGAATTTTATAAACTTTAATTAATGATTGCTGTTTACTAAATTTGTTGTTAGCCTTACTTTTGCGTTTCGACGCACCGCAAGTATGTCTGTCCAATTGAAAAAATCCGAATGTCGGGCCAACTGGAATGCCAGCTAAGCCAAAAACACTCACAAAAAAAAATCTGACTGGCCGTCCGCCATGAATTTTTAAATTAATTATATAGTTATTAGCAATTTAACAGTGCTTAAAAATTTTCATACGGACGTTTTTGTGATTAATGGAACAATCAGTGATTTGTTTTCTAAAAGGTTTTATTTAATAATATTTCTCCACTCTAAATCCTGTAATGCCTTAATTTAAGATTATGCATTTTCAGGTCTAAGACTTCTTACGGTCTTTCCTGCTCTCCACATTTCTGAGTCACGCAATTCTGCAAGTTCAATTTCTAGTTTTTCACGGTAGTCAGGCTGAGAGTTACGTTCGATAGAAATAGCCGCTTCATTTTGAGTTTTAACTGAATTGTACAATTTCTCAAATACAGGTTTTGTTGCATCGCGAAATGGCTTCCACCAGTCTAATGCACCTCTTTGAGCCGTTGTTGAACAATTGGCATACATCCAATCCATACCATTTTCAGCTACTAAGGGCATTAATGACTGCGTTAATTCTTCAACAGTTTCGTTGAAAGCCTCGGAGGGTGAATGCCCATTTGCACGTAATACTTCATATTGAGCAGCAAATATACCTTGAATACAACCCATTAATGTACCTCTTTCTCCTGTGAGGTCTGAAGTTACTTCTTTATAGAAATCTGTTTCAAACAAATATCCAGACCCTACTCCAATAGCCATTGCGATACATTTTTCGCGAGCTTTTCCTGTAGCATCTTGATAAACTGCAAAAGAAGAGTTTAGACCTTTACCTTCCACGAATAGACGACGAAGAGATGTGCCAGAACCTTTGGGTGCAGCTAGGAAAACATCTACATCTGCAGGAGGAATAATTCCAGTTTTTTCTTTATAAGTAATGCCAAATCCATGGGAGAAATACAAGGATTTTCCTGGAGTCAAGTGTTTTTTAACTGTTGGCCAAAGCTCTATTTGAGCGGCATCTGAAAGTAAATAGCAAATGATTGTACCTTTTTCAAGAGCCTCTTCAATCTCAAAGAGCGTTTCCCCTGGAACAAAGCCATCTGCAATAGCTTTATCATAGGTTTTGCCTTTACGCTGCCCAACAATTACTTGAAGACCGTTGTCTCTCATGTTCATTGCCTGACCAGGGCCTTGAACACCATATCCAATTACTGCGATAACTTCTCCACTTAATACTTCTCTTGCTTTTTCGAGAGGAAATTCTTCCCTTGTTACTACTTCCTCTTCAACACCACCAAAATTTAACTTTGCCATTTTATACTATTTTGTTTTAGAATACGAACAATATGTTCTACGTTATATTTTTTAAAATCTCAAAAACGCTGCAAATTTCCGAATTAATTCGGGGAAATTCAAATTATCAAAGATAATATTCCCATTCCATGTCTTCAGGTAAATATTCTACCAAACCTTGTGGAGTTTTTCCCACTGCTACTCTTCCAGACCTTACAAACTCAATAATTCCATATGGTTTTATGTATTTGAAGAACTCAAATATCTCCTCTTCTGTTCCTGTTTTTTGAATAGCAACATAATCCAACTCCCAATAAACCACCCAAGCTTTATAAAGGCTGTTAATGGTATCTATATCTATGGGTTTTGAGCCGAGAGGTGTTGCTATTTTAAATAATGCTATTTCATTGTAAACGATTTCATCATTTAAATATCCAAAAACCGCTAAAACTTCAATAATTTTTCTGATTTGACGTACCAGCTTTTCTACTTCTTCTCGTTTTTCATGTACTATAACGATTGTGAAACGAGAGATGCCTTTTCTTTCTGTTTCAGAAACAGTAAGACTCTCAATATTTATTCTTCTACGTGTAAATATTACAGTAATTTTATTGAGTAATCCAATACTGTTTTCTGTAAATACGCATATTGTATATTTTGTCATCAATTTTTACTTTTTTCTTGTAAAATAATTTTGGTAGTGTATTGTGAAAGTTTGAATAAGCAATTTGAATAAATAGAATTTTCTCTAACTTAACATACTTTTCTTTTACCAAAATTTATTTATTCTAATCTAATTTCACTTACGCTTCTACCGGATGGTACCATAGGGAAGATGTTCTCTTCTTTTTCAACTACAACTTCAAGCAAATATGATCCATCGTAATTTAACATTTCATCAATAGCTTCACTCAGTAATTCTCTTTTTTCTACTTTCTTTCCTTCTATGCCAAAGCCTTTTCCTATCATAATAAAATCTGGATTTTGAAGCTCTACAAAAGAATACCTTTTTTCAAAGAATAGTTGCTGCCATTGACGTACCATTCCCAAAAAATTATTGTTTAGAATTATCAATTTTACAGGTAATTTGCTTTGAGCAATTGTTCCTAATTCTTGAATAGTCATTTGGAAACATCCATCTCCAATAAATGCAATTACATCTCGGTCTGGAGCACCCATTTTGGCCCCAAGAGCGGCAGGAATTGCGAATCCCATAGTTCCTAAGCCTCCTGAAGCTATATAAGAATGATGTTTTTTGAACTCATAATAACGAGCTGAAACCATTTGATGTTGGCCTACATCCACCACTATGCAAGCCTCTCCATTGGTTTTATCGGACACCATTTTTACCACTTCGGCCATTTTTATATTGCCATCTAAACGCAAATCTCTATCAGTAACTTTTTCTTTTTCTTTGGTTTCAAGTTTTCTGAATTCATTTTTCCAAGCTGAAAAATCTCTATTTTTTACTAATGGCATTAATAATTTTAGAGCTTCTTTAGCATCGCCTACTACTGGGGCTTCTGTTTTTTTTATTTTTTCTATTTCGGCTGGGTCTATTTCTATATGTACAATTCTTGCCTGTTTCGCAAAAAGGGTAGCATCACCAGTAACTCGATCATCAAAACGCATACCAATAGCAATCAAGACATCACATTGGTCGGTCATCACATTCGGGGCATACATGCCGTGCATACCTAACCATCCCATGTAATTTGGATGTTCAATTGAAATCCCTGAAATTCCTAGTAATGTACTGGCGCATGGTATATCGGTTTTTTCGACAAATTCTTTAAATTCTTGCATGGCTTCTGATATTAATATGCCATGGCCGAAAAGTATGTAAGGTCTTTTGGCTAAATTTATTAATTCTGCAGCTTTTTCAATTTGTTCAATTTTAGGTATTCTACGCGGATGATAACCTGCTAATTTTTCTATTTTTTTATATTGAAAATCTTTGGTCATCATTTTTACTTGAGCATCTTTAGTGATGTCAATCAAAACTGGGCCTGGTTTTCCAGCTCTAGCAATATAAAATGCTTTTGCCATAATTTCTGGTATTTCGTCAGGATCAATGATTTGATAGTTCCATTTGCAAATAGGAGTAGTAATGCCAATAACATCGGTTTCTTGAAAAGCATCTGTTCCTAATAAATTTGATGCCACTTGACCTGTTACTGCAACCATTGGGGTGCAGTCAATAATAGCATCGGCAATTCCAGTGATAAGATTAGTAGCACCAGGGCCTGATGTTGCCATGCATACGCCTACTTTACCACTTGTTCTGGCATAACCTTCTGCTGCGTGGCTTGCTCCTTGTTCGTGACGCACCAAAACATGTTTTATTCTATCCATATAATCGTAAAGAGCATCATAAATAGGCATAATTGCACCACCAGGGTATCCAAAAATAATATCAACGCCTTCCGCAACAAAGCATTCCATTAAAGCTTGACCACCAGAGAGAAATTTAGGCAGTATTTTTTCAGCTTTTGTTTCTTTCACCTCCATGACATCCCGTACTATACTCATGGTATTAAATATTAATTTTTAAATATTCTTAAACTTTTGTAAATCAAAATTGAACATAATAAGGTCATTTAATTCTTATTTATCTGTTATACATCCTTCTTCTGCTCCTGAAACATTTTTTACGTATTTTCTCAATATGCCTTTTTCAATAAAAGGTGGAGTTAGTGGTTTCCAAGTTTTTCTTCTTTCGTTCAATTCTTCATCAGAAACATGTAAAATAAGTTGTCTAATATTTGCATCAATTGTAATTTTATCGCCGTCATTAACAAGGGCAATTGTACCCCCATCATATGCTTCAGGTGAAATATGACCTACTACAAATCCATGCGTGCCTCCTGAAAAACGCCCGTCCGTAATTAAAGCAACTTTGTCGCCTAGACCTGCACCTATTACTGCAGCGGTAGGCTTAAGCATTTCAGGCATTCCAGGGCCTCCTTTTGGGCCTTCATATCGAATTACAATTACTTGACCAGCTTTAATTTCACCATTTGCAAATGCTTCCAGCATTTCTTCTTCTTTATTACAAACTTTTGCAATTCCTTCAAACACCAAACCTTCTTTTCCTGTTATTTTAGCCACTCCACCTTTTTGAGCCAAATTGCCATACAGAATTTGGATGTGACCTGTTTTTTTAATTGGATCAGAGACCTTATGGATCATTTTTTGATTTTCAAACTCCAAATCTGGAATATTTTCGAGGTTTTCTGCAATGGTTTTTCCAGTTACAGTAATACAATCTCCATGAATTAAGCCTTCTTTCAATAAATATTTCATGACCGCAGGCACACCGCCAAGCTCTAAAATATCTTCCATGAAAAATTTTCCAGAAGGTTTTAAATCTGCAATAAATGGTGTTCGGTCTGAGATATCTTGTATATCGGCATAGGTAAGTGGAATGTCAGCCGAATGGGCAATAGCTAAATAATGCAATACTGCATTAGTAGAGCCGCCCAAAGCCATTACCATTGTTAAGGCATTTTCTAATGATTTTTTGGTGATTATATCTTTTGGTAAAATTTGTTTTTCTAATAGATTTTTCATTGCTGCACCGATTGCTATACATTCTGCGGTTTTACCTTCATGAGTAGCAGGATAGGATGAGCTAAAAGGCAGACTAAGGCCCATCGCTTCTATGGAACTCGCCATAGTATTTGCAGTATACATTCCACCGCAAGCCCCTTGGCCAGGGATTGAATTCTGAATTATTCCTTTATAATCTTCTTCTGTAATAGTACCTGAAATTTTTTGGCCGTATGCTTCGAAAGCAGAAACAATATCTAATTTTTTTCCTTTCCAAAGCCCTGTTCTTACTGTTCCACCATACACCATAATAGCCGGTCTGTTTATTCTTGCCATCGCCATTATTGCCCCTGGCATATTTTTATCACAGCCTACAACGGTTATTACTCCATCATACCATTGAGCACAAACTACATTTTCAATTGAATCGGCAATTATGTCTCTAGAGGGTAAAGAAAAACTCATGCCATCGTTTCCATTTGTCATGCCATCTGATACACCAATGGTATGAAAAATAAGGCCGAGCATATCATTTGCTTGGATTCCTTTCTTAACATGAACAGATAAACCGTTTAAGTGAACATTACATGGGTTTCCTTCATAGCCAGTACTTGCGATACCAATTTGAGGCTTTGACATGTCAGATTCTTTTAAGCCGATTGCGTATAGCATGGCTTGTGCCGCTGGATTACTTACATCTTGGGTTAGGGTTTTGCTATACTTATTGAGTTTTTCAGACATAAAAATTTTGGTTTTTTAATTTACTATCAATTAGCAAATTTTGATGTTTAGCGAATATTCGCTAAAATTAATTTATTTGCTAGGCAAAAGAAAAAATAATAATTTATTAATGCAAGAAAAAATAGTAGAATATGTTATTTGTGCATTTTATCAAGCCGTTTTTTGTAGAATTTTAATATAAAATATTAAAAATAGAGCTAAGGATTTTTTTTTAAGAAATACTTTGGATCATAACCATAGAGATAAAGAGAATTTTTTTTTTAGAAGAATATATTTTGAGATTTGAAATTATCTACTTTTTATTTTCCATCTATTCCTTCTACATTAAATAGGTCGAATCCTTCGTTGCGTTTTTTCTGTCCGAAACTATAACGAAAGTTAATACCAAATCTTCTTGTATCTGATTTCCGACTCCCTGTCGCATTTATATTCCCTTGGTCTAAAGTGAACGTATAATTATTTGTAAAAAAGAGATCGTTAAATTGAGCACTTACCATTAATTTTTTTTTGAAATATTGGCGATTTATACTTATTCCTACTTGTCCAAAATTCCCAAGCTCATAAAACTGCTGCTGACCATTCACTAACATAAATCCATTCACAGATAAGGTGGAACGATCGTCGATTTTAAGTTGATGATATGTAAAAAATCGCCATGAACCTCTTTCAAATGTAAAGGGTTTGTTATCTAGAATTCCAGTATATTGGTTGAATGAATATTGGGAGCCCGCAACAAAAAAGTATTTTCCTCCAGGAGGAATTGCTCCTAAAATTCTAAAATATGTTTCTTGGTTTTTGCCTAAGTTGTCGTAAGTTCGAAAAGAAACCAAAGGGTTTGATTTATCTTGGTACACTACACTTGTGAAAATGTCTCTCACATAATTTCTTCCAAAAGCAAAAATTGGGCGGTCTTCAAAACTTATGTTGGCTTCATAATTTGTTGTGAATTGGGGTTTCAATGCTGGATTACCACTTTCATATATATATTGATCAATAAACCTAGGGAAGGGATTTAAATTTTCGTAAACTGGCCTCGTAATGGTTCTTCTTGCAACTAAAAAACCGCGTAATTCATAGTTTGCTATTTTGAAAAGTTTGCGACTAAAATACACGTATGGAAAAAGGTCTGTTCTATTAATGTTAAAGGTGGTATCTGTTGGGATAATTTGATTTCCTTTCATTACTGTATTTTCTAATCGCGTTCCTATTTTTAAAATAAATGCTCCAAAAGTTTTTGAAGACTGCAAATAAGCTGCATTTATATTTTCAAAAAAAGTAAAACTATTGGTTCTAAACGTATCTTTAATATTTCCGTCTTTAAAATATTGAGTAGAATTTTCAAAATTTTGAATCGAAGTTTTTAAACCACTTTCAAAAGTAAATTTCTTTGGGAAATAATATTTAAAATCAGTTTGGCCAGTAAAAAGGCTTCTCTTATTTTTCCAATCACCCACCCCACCTAAAAGCTTTTTTATTGGAAATGTGAATTCAGTTAAATAATTCTGATTTCCGTCGTTTGCGAAATAATTAAAGGAAAGATCCACTTTAAGTTCGGAACCTTTCTCATCAAATTTATACTTTGAAAAAACTCCTTGGGCTATGGAATAGGACTCTGTTTTATTTTTTAGAGCGTTAAGGTTTTCAGAAATTTTTTGAATTGTTGTATTTTCTTTGAAAACCAAGCTGTTGTTTTCCGTAGTTGATTTGTTAGAGTTTAAATTTAATCTCGCATCATAACCAACTTCTAGTTTTTTTGAGAGATCAATATTGGCTCCAAACAGTGTAAAAAAGCTATATCCGGGTAATCTCGAATATGTTTCAGTTTTCAGTTTAGAGTCATTGTTATTTTCATCTTTTATTAGTCTTGTAAAGAGGGAAGATTCATAACTATCTCTTTGACTTACATTAAAATTAATAAACGAGCTCTTAGCATCTTGGCTTCGGTTTAGGCTAATCCCTGTAAACTGATTTCCGAATTTGCCTTGATTAAAGCCTCCGTTTACTGTTCCGGTTCTGCCTAGTTTAACCCCTTTCTTTAAAAAAATATTTACTGACCCTCCAGAAGTAGAAGCATCCATACTTGCAGATGGAGTTCGGATGATCTCAATTTTTTCGATACTGTTGGGGGGTAAACTTTTTAAAATAGATGCAACATCTGATGCACTCATTTTTTGCTCTCTACCATTAATATATATTGTAGCTGGACTTGTACTATTTAAATATACATTACCTTCTTGGTCCACAAATAAGCCAGGTGTTTTTTCTAATATTTCTAATGCTGTAGTTGAAGTTTGGGCCAAAGGTTCAGGATCAACAATGGTTTTGTCGTCTTCTTGACGAATCAACGGCTTTTTTGCAGTTATCGTAACAGATTCAAGTGTTTGATTGTCTTCAATTAGTTTAAAACTGTAAAACTTTTCGGTTGATGAAATTTCTTTTTCAAATTTTTTAAAGCCAATTGAAGTGGCGGAAAGTAAAAATTGTTCATTTTGATTTACTTTAAAAAATGTAAAACCTGAAGAGTCTGTAAAATTGGCAATTTGTATCTTCTCGTTTTTTTTGTTTTTCACAACAACTGTTACTCCAGTTATAGGATTTTCGTATTTATCTATAAATTTTATTTGCAAATTTATATTCTGACCCATGGACCATTGAAATCCAAAAATTAAAATCAAGACACTAACTGTAATTTTCATTTTTTTGTGGTAAGAAATTTAAAAGTTTAGGGTAAAGAAAACAATTACTGGCATACGACTAAATTTAAAATTTATTAAAAATCTTAATCAAATGACTATTCAATCGGGTCGCCGAATCGGGACCATTTTTTTGGTTTTTAAAAAAGACCCCCTCAGTTTTATTCTTTGTGTGTCCTGCGGACGGCCTTACTTTTGCGTTTCGACGCACCGCAGGTATGCCTGTCCAATCGAGAAAAGAATCGGAGTGGCGGCCCACCAAAAAAACATTCACAAATCGGTACGAATCGAATAAACCTAAAGGCCGTTCCCCTTTAAAATTTGATTATTAGCTATTTAAGATTTGATATTAATTCTCCACTTTAAATTTTCAAAATGAAATTCTTATTGCAAATCTAAAGGGCGTCCCGATTTTGTGATTAAAGGAATTCATTTTGTTTTATTTTTTCTCGGATGCCAGTATAAAACAATAACAAATACTTATTTCATTTCTGCCAATTCTTGAATTTTTTGATAAATCATAGTTTGGTTGGAAGCTATTTTTGAAAACCCTCTTACATCATCACCAGACCAGGCATTGTTCATTTCCCCATAAGAACCAAAAATCGGAGACATTAAATCATACTTGGATTCAATGCCCAGCATTTGGAAATTATATAATGAAAGCCTAATTCGTACTGTTCCTGTTACATGTCCTTGTGAGTTTTCTAAGAATTTTTCTATATCTCGCAAAGCGGGCTCACCAAATTGTCCTTCATGTAGCTGCATTCCGTAAAATTCAGCCAAATTTTGTTTTAGAAATTGTTGCCATTTTGTTAGCACATGTTTTTCTAATAAATGATGTGCTTTAATAATTATTATTGGGGCTGCAGCTTCGAAACCTACACGACCTTTTATGCCAATTATAGTGTCTCCTACGTGCGTATCTCTTCCAATTCCATAAGGAGAAGCTAAAGCATGAACCCTACGAATAGCCTCAACAGGGTTTTTGAATTTACGATTATTTACTCCTTTCAATTCGCCTTTTATAAATTGCAAGGTAATTTCTACAGGTTTTTTTTTGGTAACTTGGGTTGGCCATGCTGTTTCAGGAAGATTATCCCAAGAATTCAAAGTTTCTTTTCCACCTACTGAGGTTCCCCAAAGGCCTTGGTTAATAGAATAAGTTGATTTATGCCATTCTCTAACTACGCCCTTGGCTTTTAAGAATTCAATTTCGGCCTCTCTAGAAAGTTTGAGGTCACGAATAGGAGTTATGATTTCCGCTTCAGGAACTATTATTCTAAAAGCCATATCAAAGCGGACTTGATCGTTACCAGCTCCTGTGGAGCCATGGGCAATAGCACTCGCACCAATTGATTTTGCATATTCTGCTACCGCCAATGCTTGAAAAATACGCTCAGCACTTACCGAAAGCGGGTATGTATTGTTTTTAAGGATATTTCCAAATACTAGGTATTTAATACATTCCTTATAATATTTGTCTGCAACTCTAGAGGTATAGTGGCTTTTAACGCCAAGTTCAAATGCTTTTTTTTCAATATCTAGTATTTCTGAATCTGTAAACCCACCAGTATCTACTAAAACCGAATGTACCTCCATTCCTTTTTCTTCAGTAAGATATTTTACACAAAACGAGGTATCTAATCCTCCGCTGTAAGCCAAAACTACTTTTTTCATCACAAATTTTTGAAATTAAAACTATTGAAATGTAAAATTAGAATTAAATTAATTTATAAACTTCCTTTTTTTAGTAATCTCAAATTATAATTGAAAATGATATTTAAGAGAAGTGATTAATGGGAAAGGATTTATTTATAAAAAAGAAGGCAATTGGTTATTTAAATATTTCCAAATTTAAAATTCCCTTTTTATTAAGCCAAAACTGAACGGATGTTTTTAAACAACCTAAACCATAGATCATTGAACGCTTGAAATTTATAGAAGAAGCCTCTTCGAAATATTTGGTAGGACACGTTATTTCCGCAATTTCGAATTTTTTATAGAAGATTTGACATAGCATTTGGTTGTCAAATACGAAATCATCAGAATTCGCCATGTAATTAATATCCAATAACACTTCTTTTGAAAAAGCACGATAACCTGTATGGTATTCAGATAGTTTTTGACTGATAATGATGTTCTGAGTCAGAGTAAGAACTCTATTGAAGAAGTATTTATAGAGAGGCATACCACCTTTTAATGCACCTTTGCCTAAAATTCGTGAAGCAATAACTACTGGAAATAATCCTTCTCCAATTATGCTGACCATTGAACGGATCAATAAAGGAGTATATTGATAATCGGGATGTAGCATAATTACAATATCTGCATCAAGTTCTAGGGCTTTATTGTAACAACTTTTTTGGTTTCCCCCATAGCCTTTGTTGCTTTGATGAGCCACTATGTGCTTTATTCCAATGCTTTTTGCCATTTCTATGGTTGTGTCTTTACTTGCATCATCGACAAGAACAACCTCGTCAACCAAATCGAAAGGTATTTCGTCGTAGGTTTTTTTTATGGTTGCAGAAGCATTATAGGCAGGCAAAACCACCACGACTTTTTTATTTTGGTACATCTAAACGTGTATTTTTTGTATTTCGCACAAAAATACGAAAGCCCTGCCATTTTTTTACAAAAACAGAGTTTTACTTAATTTTCAATAAACTTTTTCGCCTTTATTGAGCCATACACCCCATTTTTTATTAAAAGCGTGTACTTTTTTAGTGGGGCGGTTTTGAGTATCGAATACTTGATTTCCTTGATTAACCCATTCAAATATACTTCCATACAAGTTTTTTACATTGGTAAATCCAGCAGCTTTGAGTTTTTCTCCTATTTTTTCGCTTCTCACTCCAATCGAACAATAGACCACTATTTCAGAATTTTTAGGAAGATATTGTAATATGCTGATATTGAATTGGTTAAATCCAACGAATTTGGCATTTTTAAGATGACTGACTTCATATTCTTGCGGTTCTCTGGCATCCAATAGAACAACTTGGTCAATTTTTGGCATTAATTCTTTTACACTGATTTTTGTTACTGTATTTTTTAACATGGTCTTCAATAATACATCGAACGACTTGCTTTCTACCTGAGAAAAACTATTGTTTGTGCTTAGAACAATCATTAAAATACTAATTATTATATTCCTCATTTATTGAAACATTATTTTTGACGTTTTATCTCCAATCTTAAAAAAACAAAATAAAATAAATAAAATTTCATAAATTTCGGAAAATAACTATAACCGATTAAACAATGAAATTTATACGACATTTTTGGTGCTTTTTTTTAGTGATATTCCTCCTATTTTTTCTAGACAAACCTATTGGCTCTATTCCTCCAATGGGAAGACTTTTTAGCCCATTTCATGGTTTTTTACAAAATTCTGAATCTAAAGGTATGAATATTGATTCTCAAATTTTAATTGATGGAATAAAAGAGGAGGTAAAAGTTATTTATGATTCTAATCGTGTACCCCATATTTTTGCTAATAATGAGGAAGATCTCTACTTTGCTCAGGGATATGTAATTGCCAAAGATCGTATTTGGCAAATGGAGTTTTATACATTAGTGGCTTCAGGAAGACTCACAGAAGTTGTTGGAGAAAAGGCTTTAGAATTTGATAAGTACAATAGAAGATTAGGAATGGCAAAAGCCTCTGTTGAAATAGAAAAGAAATTAGAATCTGATCCAGTTTCAAAAAGAATTTTGGATGCCTATTCAAAGGGAGTGAATGCATATATTGCACAATTGGAGTATAAAAATTTACCAATTGAATATAAAATATTAGGCTATAGACCAGCTGAGTGGTCCCCTTACAAAACCATCTTGATGCTCATGAATATGAGAAACACACTTAATGGAGGAAGTAATGATTATAGAATTTCAAATGTAGTGGCAAAATACGGATTGGAAACTGTTCAAAATTTATTTCCAGACTATCCGTCTATTGAGTCTCCCATAATCCCAGTTGGTACTCCTTGGAATTTTACTCCTATTCCGGTTAAAACTCCAGATAAAATTATGGCAGATAGTGGTACTGGTGCTTTGGCATTTAATATTCCTGAGTCTAGACCAGAAATTGGTAGTAACAATTGGGCTGTTGGGGGTGCGAAATCTGCAACTGGCCTTCCAATTTTGTCTAATGATCCTCATTTAGGATTAAGCTTACCATCTATTTGGTATCAGATGCAACTTTGTACGCCTGAAATGAACGTTTATGGCGTTGCTTTGCCTGGAAGTCCTGGAATAACCATTGGTTTTAATAAAGATATTGCATGGGGAGTTACAAATGTAGGTAGTGAGGTGATGGACTTTTATAAAATTAAATTTAGAGATGCCAGAAAAACTCAATATTGGTATGAAGGAAAATGGAGGTCTGTTGAAATAAGGTTGGAAGAATATAAACTAAAATCTGGAATTGTTATTAAAGACACCGTTTATTATACCCATCACGGGCCGGTTCTTTATAACAATAATTCAAATACAAATTTTAATAAAAATGTACCAATTGGTCATGCTATGCGCTGGATAGCTCTTGAAACTAATGGCTCTGATTTGTTGACATTTTATTATCTAAACAAGGCTAAAAATTATGATGACTATAGAAAGGCTCTTACATTTTATACCGCACCTGCCCAAAACTTTATATTTGCTTCAAATCAAAATGATATTTCAATCACACCGAATGGTAAGCTTCCTTTAAAATGGAAGAATCAAGGAAAATTCATTTTAGATGGTTCAAGAGCGGATCACGATTGGCAAGGATGGATTCCATCTAATCAGAATCCTACTGTAAAAAACCCGCCTAGAGGATTTGTGAGTTCAGCCAACGAATTTTCAACAGATCCAACTTATCCATATTATTTAGGTTGGAAGTTTGCACCATCTGGCAGGGCTATTCGTATTAATGAAAGACTTGAAAAAATGACAAATGCTACTCCTGATAGTTTAAGGTCCATTCAAAATGATAATTTCAATGTTGCCGCGAGACGTATTTTACCTTCTTTGCTTCCTTATTTAGAAGAGAATAAAGATAAAACTTTACGCCCGGCCATTGAGATTATTAAAAAGTGGAATCTAATGAATAATGCGGATGCTTTAGGTGCCACAATTTATGAAAGGTGGGTTAAGGAACTTAGAGATTGGATTTGGGAAGATGAATTTTCTTTGGAGGAGAAATTAATGTTCCCTTCAGATGACCGAACTTTTGAAATGATAAAAAACCAAAGAGATGCAAAATGGTTTGACAATCAAAAAACAAAAGATAAAATAGAGACTATTAATCAAATAGTTTTAGGAAGTTTTAAGGCTACTATAGATAGTTTAACCCTAAAAAATGGTCCTATGACGGCAGAAAACTGGGCATGGAGTAAAGTGAAAAGTACTAGTATTAAACATTTAGTGCCTGCATTTACAAGTTTCAGCCGTAAGAATATTAATAATGGGGGAGGAGCTGGAATTGTAAACGCAACAACAGAATCAACGGGGCCTAGTTGGAGAATGATAGTTCAATTAGACAAAGAATGGCCATTAGCTTATGGCTTGTATCCTGGTGGACAATCAGGAAATGTAGGAAGCAAGTATTATGATAACATGGTAGATAAATGGGCGGCGGGTAAATTGGATACCTTAGTATTTTTGAAAAATAAAGAACAAAAATTAAGCAAACTATCCAATACACTGACAATAAAACCAAAGAAATAGTAAATAATCATTAAAAATAGAAACGTATGTTATATGCATTAATAATAGTAATTGGAGGAGTTTTATCTTATTTTGGACCTTGGTGGGTAATAGCACCTGTTTGCATGGCTTTGTGTTGGTGGAAAGCCAACAGTACCTTGCATGGAGCTGTAGTGGCTGCCTTAGCTACTTTATCACTTTGGGTAGGCTATTCTATTTTTATGAATTTTAATTCAGAAGTAGATATGATGGCTAAAATAGCCGATTTATTTACAGGGGGAGTTGGTTTTCTTTCACAAATACCAAAAGCCGGATTTATTTTTACCATTATGGCTCTGATAGCAGGGACACTTGGGGGACTATCAGGAGCTGCTGGAGTGCAAATACGAGAATTTGTGAATGGGTGATATTATAATTTGAAAATATTGAATTGGTAGTATACTTTCCGTAGCTATTCTGCAAATTTGCATAATTTTTTCTTTTAAAAAAGGTCTAATCATGTATTTTCTTTAGAATGTATAACGCTTTAAAGGGAGTTAAGATTTGAATAGACCTTATTTAAGGTTATACTAAAATTTTAGTTTTTTATTTTCCTTGGCTGCATTAGTAAATTAGAATCCTTTTTATCAAATATTTTTTCAAAATTATATGTAAATGAAAAGGTCAGATTTTGTGAATTCGTAAAATCATTACCTTGACCATTTACAAATTTTGATGAGTATTTAGGGTCTACAGGAAGTTTTAAGTAGCTATTTATCAGACTTTTAAAAGTAAAAAGTCTCGAAATAATTCAAATAAATTGAATATTTGAGACTTTTTTTGTAAATTACTGCTACAAAACTATAATTACAAATTGAAGATACCCTGTTTTCCCTAGACTCCCTATATTCTCATAAATTTAATTTTTTCAAGAACCAAACTGATTTAGGGAAACTGTATCAGACTATACCTTGGAATACCATTTCGGCTCGTTTGAAACTTCCTAAGAATAAACGAGGTCCTATCAAACTGTTGGATGGCAGGGGTATGGTTGCACTTATGATTTTAAAGCACTATACTTGCTTGAGTGACCAAAAGCTTTTACATAGACTGAATACTGATTATGCTATGCAATATTTTTGCGGTATTGAATTAAGAAATGGCAAGCTTATAAAAGATAATGCCTTTAATGAAAGTACAACATTAAAAGACAGTGTGGCAAAATCAGAGGGACTCCTAGTTAAAGTAAAAAAATTAGGAGCCGACCAAATCTATGCAACCAATGACAACAGAAATTATTTAACAGAAGAAAAAATAATTACAAAATCGCAAGAAAAGGCCCCAAAACGGCAATTGACCCAAATAGCGAAACAAGAAAAAAGCTAGGAATACTAAGAAGCACGAGCTTAGAAGGTAGCTTTGGCAACGAAAAGAACCACTATGGATTAAACAAAATAAAAGCGAAAAGCAAGTCGACTGAACTCACCTGGCTGTATTTTGGAATAATAACCTGTAATGTGGTAAAAATATCCGAGCAAAGAGAACAACTAAAAAAGGAAAAGGAAATAAAATCGAAAAAAGCTGCTTAGCCCAAACTGTAAAAAAGCTCTAGGGAGGAGTCCGCTCTTACCAAATCAAAAGAGTGAAAAATTAGATAAAAATTACACTATTCCAAGAATTTAAAAAAATCAACTAAAAGAACAAATGTCATGTAAGCCGGGTTTTTAAATTTGACCCAATTTTTTGAAACTTCAAGTAGACCCTATTGTAGTTGTTTTACAACTTCTGCTTTCTCAATGAAACCTGTGTTTGTCCAAATGAGGGAGTTGTTTTTGTAGAGTTGTAAAACAGGAAGTGCATCTATTTTTAATTCTTTGCAAAGTGTTTGGTTATCGTCTGCGTTGATACGGATTACTACAACTTTGTCTGCCATGTCTTTTGAAATTTCGTCTAAATATGGTTTCATTTTCTTGCAAGGGGCACACCAGTCGGCATAAAAGTCAATTAGCACCAACTTGTCGGAATTAAGGAGTGCATCAAATTGTTGTTTGGTCATTCCTGTTGATGTGGTTGTGTTGACTGTGGTTTCGGGAAGATTTGCACCTCTCCATTTCATTATGCCACCGTCCATTTCGTAAACTTGTGTAAAGCCGTCTGAACGCATTTTACTGGCGGCTGATGAACTTCTGCCTCCACTTAAACAATAAACAAAAACTGGTTTTGATTTGTCAAGCGGTGCAATTTGTTTTTCAAATTCGTTTCCGTTCCAATCATAATTTAATGCGTTTACTAAATGTCCTTTTGAAAATTCATTGGGTGTCCGCACATCAAGTATTGGTGCGGTTGGCAGTTCTTTTATTTTATCGGCAAACTCGGTTGCTGATAAATTTGTTTTAATGGTTTGTGTTTGTCCGTTGGTGCAACTGTTGAATAGGATTGCGACTAAAGCGATTGAAAATAGTTTTCTCATTTAGTTTGAATTTTGATTTGTTGAAGATTGTTAGCAGAAACTACTTCCGATTGCCTCCATTTTATTTGTCCACTTTTGAAAAGGATTAGTGTAGGCACACCATGAATTTTATAAGCACTTGCCACTTGCGGATTTTTGTCCACATCAATTTTTATAATTTTAGCTTGGTCACCAATTTTAGTTTTTAGTTCTTCTAAAATTGGATTCATCATTTTGTAGGGACCGCACCACTCGGCAAAAAAATCTACTAAGGTTGGGGTTTTACTGTTTATGATTTCTGAAAATGTTTCTGTCATTTTATTTTGCTTTTACTTCTTCAAAATCTACATCCTGAATTGTGGCGGTTGTTTTTTGTTGCGGTTCGGCTGCACAGTTTCCGTTAAAACAATTTCCTGCGGCACAGCCAAAAGCAAACAAACCCATTGCTGCAAAATAGCCACCAAAAGCAACGCCAAACCATTGATGGCTCATTACTGATTGTATGATTACGGCAATACCCATGGTAAGGTATAATGCTCTTGCAAATGTCCAGTTGGTTAAAACTCGTTCTTTCATTTTTATCTAATTTTATTTTGTAAACTGCTCCATCCACCACCATTGTGAACTTCTGTAAAGCCGTTTGATTTTAAAATGCTTTTTGCTGATGCACTTCGCATTCCGCTTGCACAACAGGTAATAATCGGTTTATCTTTTTTTAGCTTGCTCAAATTATTGTTTAAAGTGTCAACAGGAATATTGATTGAACCTTTAATGTGTCCGCCTTGATATTCGCCTTTGCTGCGAACATCTAAGATGATTGCTCCTTGCTTTACTAAATCGGCATAGTCCACTTTAGCACCAAAGCCAAATAAATTTTTTATTGCGTTTATCATTTTTTATAAAGTTTGTGTTTGAAAATAATTTACATCCAACCAAGAACCGCCATTGCAACATTCAATTCCTTGTTGTAAAAGGAAACCGTATGCCTGTCCGCTTCGGTTGCCGCTTGCACAACATAAAACCAATGGCTGTTTAAGGTTTTTTAATTCATCTATTCTTCTTTCAATTTCCTGTAAAGGAATATTGATTGAATCTTCAACATTTCCACCCATAAATTCACTGGGTGTTCGCACATCTACTATTGTGCCTTGTTTTTCTTTGATAATTTTTTCAATGTTCATTTTTATTCTGCTTTAGTTTTTTCTTTATGAAACATATTGAACAACAAACCACCCATCATTGCACCATATAAAGTGCTGTTTAATGGTTTTGATGTGATGGCACAAGTGCCGCTGGCACACCCTACAAAGTGATAGTAGAGATAACCGCCAATTGCTCCTACAATTACTCCTATAATAGTCAGTTTATGCTTTAGTATGAAATTCATTTTTTTCAGTGTGTTATATTGAATATGCTTTCTATGTTAAACTATGAAACTACAGGATTGCCTTCATTTACCCACTCATTCATTCCTGCTGAATAGTTTTGTATATTTTTAAAACCATTTTTAGCCAATAATGAATAGGCAATTGCTGACCTATCACCACCCTGACAATGAATAACCACTTTTTTGTCTTTTTGAATTTTATCTAAGTTATCAAGTAACTTTCCAACAAAAATATGCACTGCTTCTTTAATGTGACCGGCTTTGTATTCTGTTTCGTTTCTAACATCAATTACTTGTAAATTATTAGCATCAAGCATTGGTTTAAATTCTGCCAAAGAAATAACATTTGCTTTTTCTAGCGTTCCACCAACCTCAGTCCAAGATTTTGTTGATGGCACATAACCCATGATATTGTCTAAACCAATTCGCATCAATTTTCTCGTAAGGTCATCCAATTGATTTTCATCAGCCAAGAGTATAAATTTCTCTTCATAGTTTAAGAACCAACCTGCCCAAGTTGCAAAAGAATTATTGCCTTGTATATTTATGCTATCCGGGATGAAACCTGCTGCAAAGACAACTTTATTTCTTGCGTCAATCACTTTGATACCTGCTTCCATCGCTGCTTTTAATTCAGCACCACTTAGTTGTTTTAATTTTGGCACTTCGGTAAGTAATGGTCTGTCAATTTTGTTTAGTGATTTCATCTTTGCAAAATACTTTGGGGGCTCTGGTTGGTCGGCCAACAGGTATTTTACAAATCCATTTTCATCAGTTTTATATTGAAAAGCCCAGTTACGTGCTTTCTCATAGCCTACGGTTGTACTTGGCACTGATCCTAATGCTTTTCCGCAAGCCGAGCCTGCACCGTGGCCTGGCCATACTTGAATAAAATCATGTAAATCATTGAACTTTTGAATAGACTTGTACATTTGTAAAGCTCCTGCATCGGCAGTTCCCATTATACCTGCTGCTTTCTCTAACAAGTCTGGTCTTCCAATGTCGCCAACAAACACAAAGTCTCCTGTAAATAACATTACCGGTTCCATACTTGCTGGGGTGTCTGTTAATAAAAAGCTGATGCTTTCGGGAGTATGCCCTGGAGTGTGCAATGTTTTTAGTAATAGGTTGCCTAATTTAACAACATCTCCGTCCTTTAATCCATTATGCGGAAATTCATATTCCCAACCCTCGCCACCTTCTGCCGATAAATAAAGTTCTGCCCCAGTTAATGCGGCTAACTCTCTTGAGCCAGCTAAAAAATCGGCATGGATGTGTGTTTCCAGAATATGAGTAATTTTCATATTGTTGGCTTTGGCTATTTCGATGTAAGTATCTACATCTCTTTTAGCATCAATAACTGCGGCTACACCAGCTTTTTGGCAGCCAATAAAGTAGCTTGCTTGAGCAAGGCTTTTGTCGTAAATGTGTTGAAAAAACATAATTTCTATTTTTTTTTATTATTAATTTGATGACACAAAATTGCAAGGTTTAAATTTACTGTGCAGTAACTTTTGTTACACAATGGCTTTTTTTGAAAAATTTATAAATAATTCTTCGCCTGCTCTTGGTTTCACAGAGTTATAACAAATTTCAAAGGTTTTAAATGCAAAATATGATGCAAACAATGGTTCGTATTGGCATTTACAACCTCCAAATGGTGGTCCTGCTTTTTCAAATTCTTTATTGAAGAGCAGACCTACTAATTTTCCTTTTTCAGTTAGCAAATCAAACATTGTAAGAACATACTTTTTTCTCAAACTTGGGTCAATGGCACAAAACAACGTCTGTTCAATGATTAAATCATAGCTTGCTTTATGTTCAAAAATATCTTGGCGAACTACTTTTATAGAAGTGTCTTTGAACTTTTCTTTCAAAGCATTTACCAATGTTTCTGAAATATCTACTAAGGTAATATTTTGAAAACCTAACTGATAAAGATATTCTGCTTCATAAGCATTGCCACAACCAGCAATAAGAATTGCAATATTCTTGTTTTCTAATTGGTCAAAATAGGCTTTCAATGGTGGCGATACTTGATGTAAATCCCATCCTATTTCATTTTTCTTGTATTGGGTGTCCCAATATTCAGCATTCAGGGGTAAACCACAAGTGGTTATGCAGCATTGCAATTCTTTGTCTTTATTTTCCATAATTAATGAGCTAATTTTTCTTTAAAATAACCATATACGCAAGTACCAATGATGGCTGACAACAAAACTACTACAACCACAGTAATTCCAGAACCAATTTGTGCATAAATAGGTCCAGAGCAAGACCCTGTTAATGCCCAACCTAAACCAAAGGTTAATCCGCCATATACTTGCCCTTTGTTAAACGCCTTATCGTGAAATTCAACCTTTTCACCATCAATAGTTTTTATGTTGAATTTTTTGATGAGTTGAATGGAAATTAGTCCAACAACAATAGTACAACATCTAGAAGCTCAGAAATAGCAAAAAGAAGCTCATCTAAATTTTCTGCTCTAAAAGAGCCCATAATTTTCCTTTCAGAAAGTTGTCAATCCGCAATTATAATTTAGACAATTCAATCTCACCTTTTCTGGTTCCATAATAATCACCGCAAAACTATTTAAATATTCTTCTTCTTTCACAACAATTCCTGCTCGCACTGGATCCATGTGTATATAGCGTAGTTTAGTCATAAAAAACTCCACAGAACAAATTTCTTCTCCATGATATCCTTACTTCCCAAAACCAAATCTGGGTCGCCAGTCCGATTCCTTCTTTTTTCAGTAACCCAATTAGCCACTTTCCCCTAATTCCTTAGGATTATTTTCAATTGCACGAATAATTTGATTTGCGGTAAACTGGTTCGCCAGCCCGGTTTTAAAATCTCTTGTTATATCACTTAAAGGCACTTTTCACACTGAACTATCAGGTGAATATGGTTACTCATATTTACCCAAGACTATATTTTCAATCCTTTTTCTTTTTGAAAGTATTTAAGACTTTCAATCAAAATATCCGAATAATCTTTTCGGCATTACAGGATTTAGAGTGAAAAAATATTATTAAATAAAACCTTTTAGAAAACAAATCACTGATTGTTCCATTGGTTACAAAAATGTCCGTATGAAAATTTTAAGTACTATTGTTTATTAATAAATTTTAAATGGAAATTCCTTACTCAATTTATTATTTTAAGAAGAATTATCATTAAAGTTTCTATATTTGCACCCAAAAAAGAAAAAATACATTTAAATGAAAAAAATAAGCATTTTGTTTTTAGGCCTAAGTTTGGCTTTTGCTTCGTGTAAAGAATCAGCTGACAAATCAAAAACTGGGGCACAGCCATCTGGTAGAATTGTTTATGTAAATACTGATACACTTTTAAATAATTATGATTACTACAAAGACGTAGTAAAAGAATTTCAAAACAAACAATTTGCTTTAGAGAATGATCTTCAAAGAAGAACTCAGTCGTTTCAAAATGAAGTGGCATTGTTTCAAAGAAGAGTTCAAGCCGGTGGAATGACCGAGGAACAGGGTAAGGGCACTCAGTTAGCATTGCAGAAAAAAGAGCAAGATATTATGCTTTTTAGAGACAATGCTGCGGGGAATTTACAGCAAGAGCAAGCAAAAAAGACCGATCAATTATTGACAAATATTCAAGAGTATTTGAGAAAATATAACAAACCAGATAAATACGACATGGTTATTGGATACTCGAAAGGCGGCGGCGTTTTATATGCAAAAGAAGATTTAGATATAACTATGGATGTTTTGAAAGGATTAAATGAAGAATATAAAACTTCAGATAAAAAGCCAAAATCAGATTCAACTGCGACAAAATAATATTTTAGTTTTGTTTAAAAAGAGGTGAAGAATATTTTTTTTTCACCTCTTTTTTTTATTCTAAAAGGGCATAAACTGCAAAAGAGGCTAACCAATGGTCTCCTCCATAATTTCCAGAAGTGACATTGGGTAATGTTTTTTCTAAAAATTCGCTAGCAGCCCTATTAAATTTCGCTTTGATTGGATTTTTTTCTGATAAAGATTTAGCAATTCCTTTCATACACCATGCTCGGCTAAGACTTAATCCGTCTAAATGGACAATTTGGAAATCTGTGCGGTCGCTTACTACTGGCATTTTCATGATATTTTCAAGAGAACGTTTATTTAAAAATTTTCCAAACCAGACTTCAAACTCTTTAGGACTCATGATTCTACGCATTAAATCTGCAACCTCAAGATTTGGTGATAAGAAATCTGAGCCGTCTGGTTCAAGATATG
This sequence comes from Cytophagaceae bacterium, assembly GCA_031420365.1. Taxonomy (GTDB): domain Bacteria; phylum Bacteroidota; class Bacteroidia; order Cytophagales; family Spirosomataceae; genus Leadbetterella. The sequence continues at coordinate 11,049 of JANOMP010000007.1, read as the reverse complement.
CTGGTGCATCTATTTGTTCATGGAAAAAGCTATTTGCTTTAAATATCAAAGCATTTTCAAATTCTTCATTCTTACTAATTTCAGCCCAATCTAATGCAAAACAAAGTGCAAAAGCAGTATTTGGATGCACCCCGGTTCGATTGGGGTAGGTTTGTTTTGGCAGGAATTCCGACCAAAGTTTTACAATTTCTTTTGTTAAGCTTTGCATCTCATTATGCCATTTTTTAGCCAAGGGGTCGTTCCATGTCAATAATTCTTGATCAAGTTTTAACCACCAAGCCCAGCCATAAGTACGTTCAAAGGTTTTGGTTGTTTTGTATTTTGTAAAATATTCTGCTTCGGTTTGTATTTTTTTTGATTGAAAACTGTTTTCCAATGTTTTTATGATTTCGTCTTTTTGTTTAATATTTGGATATTGTTTTAATAATTTTACGAGCATCCAATGGCCATGAACACTGGAATGCCAATCTAAGCACCCATAAAATGAGGGATGAAGTTGAGAAGGCAATAATTTATGATCTTCAGGACTGTCGGAGCTGTGCCCAGTTTTATTTGGAAATTCTTGAGTGATACAATGCAATGGCAATTCGGCTAGTATTTCAGCAATTTCTTTTGTAAATAAAACCTTTTCTTGAGCTCTAAGATTACCTAGGCCATAGGAAACAATTAAAATAATTAAGCTCAATTTTTTCATAGTTTTGTTAATATGTTAAGTATTTATTTTTGGTTCTATCCAAAGTAAAGCTAAGATAGAAATTATTAATCCAAATATAAACCAAGTAGGTAATCGATACATCATATTTTGATTTATAGTTTGAAAAGTAATTTTATTCTGTTTTACAAAGTCCAAAATTTGATTAATATTTTGAAAAGGAATCGGTTTTTCTTCTACATAGATTGCTAATGAATCTAAAAAAGGTTGCCACCCATTTTTTCTAAAAATGTAGCTTCCATTTTTTGAGTACATATTTAATGGGGCATTGCTTAAACTAATTGTATCCCCACTAATAGCTATTTTATTTATAGGTTTTTCGAAATTATTAATATAAAAATTTATTTTTTGATCAATAAAAACTGGAGCGTTTAGTGTCAAATTTTCTTTTTCTATTGGTATTAACATTCGCAAAATGCCGCCCCAAATTTTTCTATAATTTAGGCTATCACCAGAAAGAGCCAATGGGTATGTTTCGTTTAAAAGAGATATTCCAATATGGTTATGATTAACGATTATTGGAAGCTGAAGTAATTGTTTTTGACTAATATTTTTTCTAAATTGATAGGGGAAGGCACTAATTTCATTAATTAATTTGATTTCTGATTCGTTTGAAATTCTTTTTGTTGTGAAAACTGTGCCTAATGTCTTATTTATTTTTTGTATTTGAGAGTTGGGATCTGAAAAATTAATAAAAAGTAAGCTTTTATTTTTAGAGATTGCTTCCTTTGCAATTGCACTCACGGCATATTTGGGGCTAGCTATCAAAATGTCAAAATCTTCTGAAGTTAAGTCTTTATTTAAATCTATTTTTTGAATAGTATTTTTTGCAAGTTCTGTGATGACTTCTACTGTGTTTCCATTTTTTGCTAACCAATCTGCTAAAGTTTTACTTTCAAAGTCTGGGTTTTCAAGTAACATTACTATTTTTCGAGGTTTTGGTTTTCTGGAATAATAATTAATTTTCTGGATTAAACTTTCGTTTAAAAATAATTCAACTGTTGTTTGTCCAACTGAAAAACTTGGAAAACTGATTTTGAACTTTGATTTGCCTTTTTGTAATTTAATGCTATCTAATGTAGTATTTCCAAATTTTACTTTTAAAATTTGGTCTTTTTTGAGTTCTATTTTTCCTAAAATTTCCTGGTTTTCATTTTGTCTTAATATCGCTTTCCAATCCAAGTCAATTGGGAAATTAGGTTCCTGATATGGTTCATAGCTTAGGTTTTTTCCAGTCAGATTACTAAGAAATTCTTGTGAGAAATCATTTCCAATTAAGGTTATTTTTTTGCTTGAATTTTGGATAGCCTTCTCAGTTTGAGCAAATTCTTTTTTACTAACTAATGCATCAATTTTTAGTCTATCTTTGATTTTTTCTAAAAAGAATTGTGGCAAATTTTCGCTTACAATTCCAATGTGTTTGTTAGATTCTTTTATTTGCCATGATGGTGGAAAAATTAGAATTACTATAGAAAGCCACAATGCTAAATTGAGGATAGCTTTTGGAATTCGATTTTTTATTGGTATTTTAAAGAATACCCAATAGAATTGTAAGGCTATTAAAATAGCGAGTAAAAAGATTAGAATATAATTCCAGAATTTATCGTTTTCCAAATGGTGTTTTTTGTATTTTTTTCCAAAATAGTTTTTCCATGGCTACATTGTTTTTATTGGAAGAGGAAGTGTTTACTTGAGAATTATCAAATTCAACCATTTTTAAAAGGCCGGATTTCAGTATCTCAATTTCTTCTTTATTTAATGTTTTGCTATTAATCTTTTTTCTTAAAATGCTTAAAAATTTTAAGCCTATAAATTGATCAGTTACCATATTATCGGAAAATTGTTGCCCTATTACAAGAAGTTTGGTTTGTTCCATTTTAGTAATCGAATTCTTGTCAATGCATCCAATTATTTCAGCAACTAATTTTCTGATTTCATTCGTATTTAATTTCTTTTGGTAATTTTGATTTGTGTTGAACTTTGTTAATTCTCCTGTTAGTCGCTTTTCTTTTTCTTTAATTGGAGGAGGGTCAAAGCCAGATTTTTTAACATAAGCTCGGACTTTTTGTTGTGCTTTTTTTAAATACTCTAAGGCTTTATTTTCGAACGGAATGGCTTTTTCGGGTTCATATAGTCTTAGATGGAGCTCAGATTGCCACATTTGTTCCAATGCCATTTTTAATAAGCTTCTCGTAGATTGTTCAAAATAAGTATTCATTTCCCCGTCGTCGTGAGAATGTACATATTCTTCCAAAAGAGATGCTAAAGGGTCTTTATCAACCAAATTTGAATTTTCTTTTTGTCCATGATTGTGTTTTTCTTCCTTTTTATTCTCATTTTCATGCTCTCCTTCTGTATCATGAGCGTGCACAAAACCCTTGAGTAAACCTCCCTTGGTTTCATTTTCTTCATGGTCGTGAGACGCCCCACTAATGTTGCTTTCGAATTCTTCTCCTAAATATTGGCCAAAGCGGAGTCGCAAAGCTTTTTGATCAAATCCTATTTCGTTTGATGTGGAATTAAAATCGGCAGTACTTGCGGTTTTTCTGCTTTTAATAAGTTTTTGGGTATCAATTATTATTTGTCTTTGGCTCCTAAAATATTCTGGCAGAATGTTCATAGCCATTGTTGGTAATTCAGTTTCTTCATTAGAAGTTGTATCCTTAAAAACTACAAAATAGGTGTCTGATTTACTAAAATTGGGTTCAGGTTTTTTATTGTCAAAAGCCGCCCAATAATAATATAGCTCATCTCCAGGTGCAAAACTTAATGCATTTAAGTCTATAGTTTTTTTAATAATTTGGGATTTAAAATTTTCTTCAGTAATTGGGATTTTTACTTCTCTAAATTTAATATTTTCCCCAGATCCCCTTGCAACTGTAGCAATTATAAAGGTGTTTGTTATTAAGAAATCATCAGAAATTTTAGCAGATATACTTAATGTTTTTGAGTCTTTAAACGAATGAAATTTAAATAGCTCTTTAGTTGCGGGTTCAATTTTAGGGGAAAGGTCCGGAATGGCTTCTAGTCTGTAGAAGTCTGATTGATATGCAATGGTGTCATTTAAATAGGCATTAATTTGGTAAAATCCTGAACTTATTAACTGGTCTTTTAAAATATAAGCTTCTTTTGAATAAATAAAGGCTAATTTATTTCCATTGGCATTTTGAAAAAATACTCTTAAGTTATTTGGATTATTAAATTTAAGAGACCACTTAAGGTAGGAACCTGATAAAGCTGATGTATTTAGGTCGTTTGTGATTTTACTACTTTGAAGTGTGTATTCAGGAGCATTGATTTCTAGTTTAGAAGAAATTAGCCTAATTTGATTGAAATATTTTACAATTTCTTTGTTTTTGGAATCGAGATTAAAAAAGGATTTGGAAGATTGTTTACTGTTTTTGATTCCCCAAAAAGTGGTTCCACTTATTAAAACTAATATAAAATACGAAAGTAGATTTTTATCAATAGCTATCGGAATTGAAATAGATTTTCCAGCGATTCTTTCCAATTGCATTTGTTCTGCTAAGTTACGAGTTTGCTTAGTATACAATTTTAAAGAGTATTCTAAATTCATATTTTTTGAATGAATTTTATGGAATGATTCTGTTTTTTTGTTTTTAAAGAATTTTAAAGTGTAACAACAAATTAGGAAAGAAAGAATTGAAGAGATCCAAATAGGTTCAGTGGGTATTCTAATAATTTTAAAAAATAAAAATACTGAGATAGCAACAGAAAAAGCTTTCAACATAATTGAAAGATAAATCTGTAGGGTAACTAACTGAATGGCTATTTTAATTTTTTTCATGTATTTAACTTAAATGATAGCCATCTTTCCACCATAATACTGACTATAAATAAACTCAATATCAACTTCTGTTGCCATTCCTTTTTATTTATTTTGATTGTCGATTTTTCTTTAAATAGAGCTTTAAATACGTTTTCACTTAATAATGGTTTTGCATTTTCAAGGCCATAATGAGCTATTATTAAATTTCCTAAAGCTTCTGGTAATTTTCCATCATACGTTAGATTTGAACTATCTGGGCTTAAAACCTCATGAAAAGAAAATATTTTAAAATTGGAATTAAAAGTATCATCTAAAAACGATGAGGATTGAATGATTAAGCCATCTTTTTTTAATCGATTAGTATTTTTTATTGCCAGATTTCCAATTATTATGTCATTTAATTTATTTGAGTTTTTAAAATCAATGTCAAAATTATAGACTTCTGAAAGGCTAGCCAAGCTTGCTTCTATGCTCTTTTTTTCGGTTTCATTAGTAGAACAAATTAATATTAGAATAGGTGAATTTTTGACGATTTTCTTTTTTAAGTTTGAATTTAGACCAAATTGTAGCTGGTTTTTGTCATTAGTGAAAAGGAATAAATTATTCTTTCCTTTTATTAAGTTTTTTAAGGAATTTGATGAATCCACTATACTTTTGATAGTGAATTTTGCAGGAATAAATATAGAGGATTGAGAAGTGTATTTTTCATTGTTCTCTAAATAAATTCTCAATTCTTGATTTGGAAAAAGTTCTGACACTTGGTTTAGATGCGATTGAATGAGTGATGGATTAGTATTTGAATACTCGAATTCAAGACTACTTTTGGTGTCAGATAGTGCATTTAAGGCTACAATCTTTTCTTTGTTTTTTATTGCATTTTCTAGTTCAAATCTATAATTTTCAATTACTTTTTTATTGGGCTCTACAATATGTATAAGCTTCTTATTATTTTTGTATTTTACAGGAAAAAAGGGGGAGCTTAGTAAAAAGACTAATAAAGTTATAGCCATTAATCGTAGTGCAAGCAATAAAATCTTATCTAAACTTATGCTTTTTGCTGTTTTTTGATTTTCTTCAATTATCCATTTAAAAGCCGCCCAATTTATAATGGATGATTTTTTTTTGTTCCAAAAATGAATGGCAATCGGTATGGAAAGAGCTGATAAGCCCCAAAAAAAACTTGGATTTATAAATTCCATTTTACTTTTTTTAGGGAATTTTTTAATACTTCGGCTATTGGTTGGTCTATAGAATACCTGAGATAATGAACATTAGGCAAATTGAGTTTTTCTTCTGTTTCGAGCAAATACCTTTCAAGTTTTAGTAAATATCTTTTTTTAATTATTTCGGTACTTAAGTCTATTTCTTGGTTAGTTTCTAGGTCTTTAAAAAGAAAGTTGCCTTTAAAGTCAAATTCTGTCTCCTGTTTGCCTAGAATCTGATATATTAATATCTCTTTTCCAGGTTTTGCCCATTTTGTTACTAAGTCAAAAAATCCATTTTTTATATCTAAAAAGTCAGATATAAGGACAATAAGTTCTTTGTTTTTTGTCTGAAATTCAGGAAATTTAAAATTTTCTAAGTTCAGATTTCCATCTGCTTTGGCATTTTCTAAGGCATATAAGATTTTCTGAAAAACTTGCTTACCTTGTGCTGCTAACAATTCCAGATTTCCATTTTTTAAAGCATATAGATTCATAAAATCATTCTGCCTAAAACCCATATAAGCCAAGGAAGCCATTAATATTTTAGTATAATCTAATCTACTTACTTTATTTTCTTCATAATTCATTGAACCTGAAAGGTCTAAAATGAAATTAATAATGATTGGGCTTTCGGTAGAAGATTCTTTTATCTGGTGTTTTTGTGTACGAGCAAACAATTTCCAATCTATTCTTTTTGGATCATCGCCAGGTTCATAGTGTCTATATTGGTCAAATTCAACACCAATTCCGTTCCTTTTGCTTTTATGCAGTCCTACCAACATTTGGTCGCTAACAATTTTAGCGGCTATTTGTAAGTTGTTTATTTTTATCAAATCAGCATTTAAAGCCATGGAAAGATTTTTAGATAAAATTTTGCAATTCTTTCACTATATCATCTGTAGTAATCCCTTCTGCCTCAGCTCTAAAATTTAAAGAAATTCGATGTCTTAATACTGGGAAAGCCAAAGTTTTTAAGTCTTCGGGAATTACAGAAAATCTTCCATTCAAAACCGCTTTAGCTTTTGCACACATAATAAGTGCTTGCCCAGCACGTGGACCCGCCCCCCATTCACACCATTTTTTTACAAATTCTGAAGTGCTATTTTGTGGGCGGCTATTTCTTACTAGTTTATTTACCTGTAGTATTAATTCTTCATCAATATATACTTGTCTTGTAAGTTTTTGTAAATCAGCGATTTCTTCTCCTGTAAATATTGTATTTATCTCTGTTGATTTATCTGATGTAGTGCTTTTCAAAACCTCTAGCTCTTCACTTTCAGAAGGATAAGCCAGTTTAATAAATAATAAAAACCTATCTAATTGGGCTTCTGGAAGTGGATAAGTCCCTGATTGTTCAATTGGATTTTGTGTAGCTATAATTAAAAATGGGCTATTTAAATCATAGTTTGTCCCAGCATAGGTCACTTTGTATTCCTGCATGGCCTCCAAAAGTGCGGCTTGAGTTTTTGGTGGCGTGCGGTTTATTTCATCGGCTAAAACTATGTTGGCAAAAATTGGCCCTTTGTTAAATTTAAAAAACTTCTTCCCAGTTTCATGGTCTTCTTCCAAAATTTCTGTTCCTAAAATATCGCCTGGCATAAGGTCTGGTGTAAACTGAATTCGCTTAAACTGCATAGCCAAGGCTTCAGCGAGTGTTTTAACCATTAAAGTTTTAGCCAAACCCGGAACTCCTTCTAGCAAACAATGCCCACCTGCTAAAAATGAAATTAATATTTCATCAATTACTTCACTTTGGCCAATTATCACTTTGCTTATTTCAGCTTTTAAATCAGGTAACTTTTTGACAAGGTTTTGGTATTTTTCTTTAGTTTCCAATAATGTTAGAATGTTAATGCGTAATTGATGATGTTAATTCCAAATTTTGTATTGTCCTCTGCCAGCCACCTTTTGTTTCTAAAGTCATAGTCCCATTCGCAACCATAGTCTTTGTTGCTATATAAAACCCCAATTCGACCATTAATTAGTATGGCTTTCAGATAATCATGTACCAAATCATCTCCCCAGCCATTTAATTCAAAAGAGGTGGTTGGAGGTCCCTCAAAATTAAAAAAACACGAATATATTTGGTGGTTGTTTGGAATTTTTTGTAAAGCTTTTGGGCCAAATGTTTTTTCCATTTCTTGTTCAAAAGACTTTGCAAAAAGACCGTCGATATCATGATTGCAATCATCTACAAATACAAAACCACCGTTTTGAATATATCGTTTAAAATTTTCTCTTTCTGCTGCAGAAAACTCAACTAATTTATGTCCACTCAGATAACAAAATGGACTATTATAAATATTTTTATCAGTTAAATATATTATTCTTTCCTTTTCATCTATTGGAATAGTTGTATATTCTACTATCGAATTTAGTAAATTAGTAGGCATGCGTTGGTCTGTGTCCCAATCGCCAGAATTATATTGTATTCTTGTAAATATAAAAGGTTTCAAAATATTAGTTAGCTTTTAAGTAAAACGCCGACCCACTGTCGAAATGATGATATCTGTCTATGAATGTTACCTTTTTAAATGGCAATAGAATTGGAGCTTCACTTCCTTCATTATTTATTATGCTTAATGCTTTTTTTAATAGAGTTTCATTCGGATTTCCAAGTGGGAAAAAGGGAATAACATTATCTTCTATTTTAAAATTAGGTGTAAATCCTTCCTTTGTTCCATAATTTGACTCTCCTTTGGCATTAAACATTTGTGAAAACGCTGGCATTATGGCGAAAGGAAATTTGCCTGTTTCATCTATAATAATAATGTTTATCAAATTTTTCCCAAAAGTATTATCGCCAATAACTATAACTTCCATAAATGGTCTAAGGCAATTAATTATCATTTCAGAGGAGGAAGCTGAAGTTTTGGACGTTAGAATGAATATTCTATTTAGATTTCCAATGTTTTTTGTCTCATTTGTCCAGCCCCTAATTCCAGCTGTAGCACCTTCTTTTTTCGCTATTAATTCTGTTTGAGTTTTGTTCCATGTGCTTGTATACATAGTGCTTTTTGGAACAAGATTTTTTACCAATAATGAAGCAAAAACTTCTGCATTAGGTGTTACTCCGCCTGGGTTAAATCGCAAATCTAAGATTAACTCATTTACTCCTAAACTTTTATAGCCACCAATTAAGGCTCTAAGTTCTGGCTCTGCACTAACTAAAAACTGGGAATACACAAAATAGGCTACCTTATTTTTGCCTTTTTCAAAAAAAGCTTTGTCTTGAATAGGGTTTATTAAGAATTTGGTTTTACCAATTTTCAATAATTTAGTATTATTGTCTGTGTCTATTACTGTAAATTCTACATTTGGAATGTTTAATAAGTTTTCCAAATTTTGTTCTGTTAAAACGTTACCGTTAATTTTAGTAATTACGTCACCTCTCCAAAGATTTCCTTTTTGTGCAGGGCTATTTTGAAAAACTATTGACACCGCAAGTTTAATTTCTTGATTTGGGGCAACAATTTTTCTGTATTTAAATCCAAAGGAATTCATATTTCCATCCCAAAAATCAAAAATGTCAGACTTGTTCATTTTTATGTAGGAAACCCAATCGCTATGTTTCGAATTGTTGGTAAGAGAGTAAAAGTAATCATCAGGTTTTAGGTTTTTGTCGGTATCTTTCTCTTCTTGCATTTTATCTTCCCAAAGGTAAATGGTTTTCAATTGGTTATAAATCCAAGAATTTTCTTCAAAATATTTTGGTTTGACTTCAACAATAGGAGTTTCGATTTTTATGGTTTCTGGTATTACTTCCTCCCTTTTTTTACAGGAGGAAAAATAAATGATAAAGAAGAAAAATACGAGATTGCTTTTTATAGCTAATGGCATAGTTCAATTTTATAATTTAAGGATTTTTTTTATATAAAACATCTTGTCATTTTTTAGAGCCAAATAATAGGTTCCTGATTTTAGATGCTCCAAATTAATTTTCTTTAATTTATTTGTGGGTGCATTCAAGTAACAAATGCAACTTTAAGCAGATTTTTTTAAAAACATTTCATTTGGCGAAAAATAATCATATCTTCTTCTTTTATAGTTATTTCTGTTTCAAATGGATTAGGATAAACTTTAATATTGCTATTTATTTCATTACCAAGAGCAAGTTTATTTGATTCTATTAATCTCCCAATACTTCTTCCACTTTAATTTTTGTAATTGAAATTTTTGCAATATTTAATCCTAAATCAAATACAATTCTACTTTTTGAATCATCTTCAGAGGTCATCACGAAACTATAAGAAAACGTATTTTTAGTTTCTGATAAAGTAAATCCCTTGTATCCAGAATAGGTATTATAAGGATCGGATTCTTTGCCAATATAATTTGTAAATCCAATTGATTTGTCAGCTTGAGCTTCAAAAGATACCAAATAGCGTTTGCCTTTTTTTAAGAGAATATTAGGTTTTAGAAATTGAAAATGCGAAGCGTTTGGGGATGATTTTGTTATATCAATATTAGCCTGATCATTGGAGGTGTTAACAGTTCCTGAGGCTTGTGGTTGAACGGCTATTGACCATCCATTATCTCCATTTGTAAAATTACTTTCGTAGAGAATTGTGGTTTTTAAAACTGTGGCTTCTGCCATTTTGTTTGTTAATAGAGCATCGACTAATGGCGTAAGATATTGATTTGTGGTCGGATTGAAAATGCCAAATCCAGCACTAAATTCCCAATATGCCCAGCTAAAGCCTTGAAGTTCAAACCATCTTGTTAAAAAAGTGCTCCATTTAACTCTACTTTCTAAGTCGGCTTTATTGTAAGACCCAAACTCCCCGATGTGTATAGGAAGATTATTTTGTTTTGTAAATTTTTTTAAGTACTCAAATTTATTAATAATTTCGTTTCTTTCCAGGTTTGTATTTTCCCATTTTGTACCTAACCATGTTTTTGAGTTGCCGCCGCCAGCCCATTCCGCCCCCTGATGGGTAAAATTAAAAGGATCATAATAATGAATACTCAGAATGATATTATTGTCTTTTGGTATTTTTAAGGAAGAAACGCCTGACAAGCCACCCCAATTCGCAGTTCCCATCAATACCGCTCTTGATGGGTTTGTTTTACGGATTTCGGTAAGTGCATCTGAAAAAAAAGTATTCCATTTTTCAGCATTTAGGTTAGTGTTAGGTTCATTTAGAACTTCAAAAAGGATTCTTTCGTCGTAATTTTTGAAAAATGCAGAAATTTGGTTCCATTGGCTTAGGAATTTAGCTTTTTGAGAATCAGGATTAGCGAATATTGCCTCATGATGATGCATATTTAACACTACATATAAATTCTCTTTTAACGCCAAGTCTACGACATATTTAATTCTATTTAGAAATGTCGCATTT
>JANOMP010000006.1:0-19843 GCA_031420365.1 Cytophagaceae bacterium | reverse complement strand
CTTCAAAGTTTTTGGAAATCGAATCAGAAAAATAATGGTAATTAGCCAGGCCAGAAATCACAATAGCCTTAGAATATAAGTCTAAAACTTTATTTTTTATAGTTTGGGGAGGGTTGTTTATAAAAAAAGAAAAGAAAATCGGTTTACTTGAATATTTGCCAATGTTTTTGATGAATAAATATCTGTCATTGTCACTTAAAGAAAGAGGACATTTAGTAACTATTATAAGGTCAGCCCTATTAGCTGAATTTCTAGATTCTCTTAAATTGCCAGATGGTAATACATAATCATTAAAGAACGGTTGATTAAAATCACAAAGTAAGATTTGGAGTTGAGGCAGTATATATCTATGTTGGTAAACATCGTCTAAGATTAGAAAATTAGTTTTAGGATATTTCTTAATCACTTTTTTATAACCTAAAACCCTTCCTTCTGAAACAAAAAACTTTGCTTGTTTCTTGTTTAAATTATAGAGCATTAGTGGTTCGTCTCCAACGTCTTTTGCTGTTTTTGAATTATTTATTTCAATAAATCCCCTTGTTGCCCTTCCATAGCCCCTACTTAGTACTGCAATATTATTAAAACCTAATTTTGAAATTAAAAAATCAGTCATAGGGGTTTTACCTGTGCCGCCTACGGTTAGATTGCCGATTCCAACAGTAAATACTTTAGGATAAAAAGTTGGAATTAATTTAAAATCGAATAAGACATTTCTTATACTTGTTATAATTTTGTAAATTATAGCTAAAGGGCTTAAAAAAAATATTCTTAAATAGTTCATTTATGGCTTTGAAAGCTCAACAATACAAAAGTACACTAAATTTTAGATTTGATGCAGGAACTTCAAGAGGAGTTTTAAAAAATAAAATCTCCTTTTTTATAAAGCTATTTGATGATCAAAATCCAGAATGTTTTGGATTAGGGGAGGCTGGACCTTTAGAGGGTTTAAGTTCTGAATTTTTTACTGTGGAGAAGAAGCTACATGAAATCATAGAATTAATTAATAATGAGGTAATAACAATTCAAAATTTTTACGATAGTCTTAAAAATTTAAACGAGTATTCGAGTGTGATTTTCGCTTTGGAATCGGCATTTTTAGATCTGAAAAATGGTGGGATTAGGAAGGTGTTTGACAATGATTTTTATGGGAATAATAAACAAATAGAAATAAATGGTTTAGTTTGGATGGGAGATGTAGCATTTATGCAACAACAAATTAAAGATAAAATAAAAAAAGGTTTTAAAACAATTAAAATTAAGATAGGTGCTATAAATTTTGATAAAGAGCTATATATTATAAAATCTATTAGAAAAGAATTTTCGGCGGAAGAAATTACTTTAAGGGTAGATGCTAATGGTGCATTTGAATATGAAAATGTATTCGAAAAACTTATAGCTTTATCAAAATTTGAAATTCAAAGCATTGAACAGCCGATTAAAGCTGGTAAAATAGAAGAAATGGCAAAATTGTGCGAAATTTCTCCTGTTCCTATCGGATTGGATGAAGAATTATTGGAAAATGATGAGATCAAAACTCAATTGTTATCGACAATTAAGCCTCATTTCATTATTCTTAAGCCTAGCTTAATGGGAGGATTTGGTGGTTCTAAACTTTGGATTGAAGCAGCTGATAATCTAGGCATTAAATGGTGGATTACTTCAGCTTTAGAATCAAATATCGGCTTGAATGCTATTTGCCAGTTTACAGCTGAATTTGACAATAAACTACCCCAAGGGCTTGGAACTGGACAACTTTTTAAAAATAATTTTGAGTCTCCTTTAACCATTTCTAATGGAAATATCATTTATGATTCAAATAAAAAATGGGATTTTAAATCATTTTTTTAAACCCAATTTATTCCCTTTTTTAATTTATCTAAAGTTTGCTTTTCTTTTGAATCTTTTTCGACTTTAAAATCATAATTCCAATCAGCATGAGGTGGCAAACTCATTAAAATTGATTCTGTACGACCGTTCGTTTCTAAACCAAATTTTGTCCCTTTATCCCAGACTAAATTAAATTCTACATATCTGCCTCTTCTTATTAATTGCCACTTTTTATCAGATTCAGTGATTTTATATTCAAAATTTGATATCATTAAATGACTATAAATTGGTGCAAAAGACTCTCCTATAGATTTTGTAAAATTAAAAAGTTCTTCTTTTGAATGAGCAGTATTAGTTTTTGGAATATGTTGGTTTGGCCTCAAATAATCATAAAATATTCCCCCTATGCCACGAGTTTCATTTCTGTGAGGTAAGTAAAAATAATCATCCGCCCAATTTTTAAATGCATTATAAAATAAAGGATTATGTTTATCACATGATTTTTTTAAAAATTTATGAAACCATTTAGCTTGCTCATCTACTATAAAGTGAGGTGTTAAATCTATTCCCCCACCAAACCAACAATTACCATTTGAAAGTTCAAAATACCTAACATTCATGTGTATGATTGGCACATGAGGACTTTCGGGATGCATAACAATAGAAACCCCAGTAGCAAAAAAATCTAAGGCTTCATCAACATTTAATTGTTTTTGTAGTGCTTCTGAAAGTTTACCTTCCACAGCAGAAAAATTTACACCTCCTTTTTCAATAATTCTACCATTATCAAAAACTCTTGTCCTTCCTCCTCCCCCGCTTTGGTGTTCCCAAACATCTTCAAAATATTTACATTTTCCATCTGTGTTTTCAATTTCTTCACAAATTTGATCTTGTAGACTTTTGAAATAATCAGAAATTTCATTTTTGCTAATCATAATCTAAAATTGAATTACAAAACTACTAAAAATTCGTAGAATTGAATCTTGAAATATTATTAAAAATATGTTTAGAAAATACTTGAAAATTGCCGTTCATATTCAACTTAAATAAAAAAATGGTTTTTATTCTCCTAAAATCAAACTTTAAATCAATTTAGATTAATTTTGCTATTCATAAAAAATTGATATGGATTTTTCTAAGCTGATTCGTAAACATATTTTAAACTTAACCCCATATTCTTCTGCTCGTGATGAATACACAGGAAAAGATGGGATTTTTCTTGACGCAAATGAAAATCCTTATTCTTCAGTCACAGGTGATTTATTTAATAGATATCCAGACCCTTATCAATGGATAGCCAAAGTAAAACTAGGCCATTTAAAAGGAGTACAACCTGAGAATATCTTTTTGGGAAATGGTTCTGATGAGCCTATAGATCTATTAATAAAGGCAATTTGTGAGCCAAAAGAAGAGAACATTGTCATAATGCCCCCAACGTATGGAATGTATAAAGTATGTGCTGATATTCAACAAGTTAATGTACAAAATGCACCTTTGACTGAAGAATTTCAAATTGATTTAGATAATGTTTTTGATGCAGTTAATTCAGCCACTAAAATTATTTGGGTTTGTTCACCAAATAATCCAAGTGGAAATTTGCTAAGAAAGGATGATATTGTTCAGATTATTAAGGCTTTTCCAGATAAATTGGTAGTAATAGATGAAGCATATATTGATTTTGCAAAATCTACGTCTTTTGTTTCTCAATTAAATGATTATGAAAATCTAGTTGTTTTGCAAACCTTCTCAAAAGCCTGGGGAATGGCTGGTTTACGGCTTGGTGTGGCGTACGCACATACCGAATTAATTAAAATTTTAAATAAAATTAAATATCCCTATAATATTAATATTTTAAGTCAACAAAAGTTGATTATTGCCTTGGATAATGAGCAATCTAAGGAAGATTTCCAAAGAAAAATAGAAATTGAAAAAGGAAATTTAGAAAAAGAGTTATTGAAACTTTCAATAATTGAAAAAATATTTCCAAGCGATTCCAATATGTTGTTGGTTAAATTTAAAGAGGCAAAAAAAGTTTTTGAATACTTATTAGAAAATAAAATAATAATAAGAGATAGGTCAAATGTGGCTCTTTGTGACAATTGCCTTAGAATTACAATTGGCACTTTTAAAGAAAATACTTTGTTAATAAATGCATTAAAAAAGTACTAAAAAATAAAAAACCTTGTAAAAAAAATTTACAAGGCTTTTTGTTTTTGTGGAGAAGATCGGGCTCGAACCGACGACCCCTTGACTGCCAGTCAAGTACTCTAGCCAACTGAGCTACATCCCCTACTGTTTGTAAAAGTAAGTATAGATTTTATTAATCGCAAACTTTACCATCCAGCAACCATAAAGTTTATCCCTTTAACTACTGATTGTTTATTCCCATTAAAATATGGAACAGCTAAATATGGCTCCAAAATAAAATAGCCTAAAACATTCACTCTTAAACTAATTCCAGTCGTAACTATAGGGCTAGTTTTAAAATTAAAATTATTTGTTCCAAAAGCTATGGTATTGTATGTTTCTCCTATTTTTCTATTTTGAGACCAAGCCATACCTGCGTCAAAAAAAAAGTTTAAATCGGAAGGTAAATATTGAAAATCAATCAGTGCGAGTTTTTTTTGGCCAGTAAATGGCAATCGAATTTCAAAATTACTTAATGCAATTTGTTCACCTTGGAGATTTTCTGAACTAATTAATCCTGTTTGCTGAGAAAGAGCACTGCCCCAAAACCCATGCATATTCCACGGGAATCCAAGGTATAGAGGGTTAATTAAATTCAATAGTGTCAAATTGCTAGGATTTAATCTTCCATTGTATATAATTCGAGTTGCAAAACTAAACGGCCTTAAATATTTGTATTTTCTTGCATCTATTAAAATTGAGTGGTATCTAGTTTTACCTTCGAATTTGGAGATTTCAAATCTAAAACGGTACCCTTTTAGAGGAGCTATGGCACCAAATGAAGTATTATCTCCAACAAAAGCCATATTAATTTGAGCCAAATTAAAATTATTAAATCCGCTTTCTGAGGAACTCACTTTTTTTGATCGCCCACTTGAATATGGCACAAAATCATAAACATATCCTGTTGAGCCTACTCCTATTCTTCCAAATTGTGGATATACTCTACTATTAAAAGAATACCAATTTAAAGATGCCCCAAATTCTATTCTTAAATGCTTATTTAGTGGCCGGAAAATGAAAAAAGATGCTTCATCTATTAGTAATCTATTTATTTTCTGGTTTACGTCTGCATCATAGTATCTTAAACCTTTGGCATTGATATTTAAAGTGTCTTTTATGATAAAATTTGTTTCACCCAAAAATCGATAGGATATATGAGAATATGAAGCTCCAAATTGCCAAGGACTTTTTTGGTTTAAGTAGAAAATTTGACCGCCCAGATCCTGAATTTCCCCATTCATTGCAATCGTACTCATTAATTGGTTATTGCCAATTATATCGCTAAACAATGCTGAAACACCACCTCCCATACCTGATCCAAATCTTGAGGAACTTAATCCAATTCCAGAGTTGGCTAAGTAGTCTAATTTGAATTTAGGTTTAAACTTAAATTCTGTTATTTCATGCTCTTTAATATTAAATTCTTTGGATGGGTTTTCCAAGTTTTTTTGGACTATATCATTTCCTTCAAGAATTAGAGTATTAGAAAATTTAGATTCCGCTATTTTTTTGTTTTCTACATTAATATTCAATAAATCATTTTCAGAAGCTTTAATAATTTCATATTTATTATTTTGATAAAAATTATAAACTAGTTCACCTGTTTTGGTGGCAATACTCAAAGCAGGAGAATATAGAGTAATTCCAGTTATTCCTGTTAAATAATCGGTCAGTTGGAAAGTTTTTTTATCCTTTATAGCATATTTAAATATATTCCTAAATCCTTCGAAATCACTTAAGAAATATATATTCTCTCCGTCAAGGCTCAAAACTGGATTAAAGTTATCAGAAGAATTCAGAAAGTCAAAAGATTCAATTTTTTTTGTATGAATATGAATTCTCGAAATACTAAATTTATTTTTCTCTAATTTGCTTTTATCTCCAATTCTATCACTAACAAAATAAACCCATTCTTCATACCAAAATGGCTGAATATCAGAAAATTCGTCATTTGTTAAGTTTATAACGTCACCAGTTTTTAAATTTAATATATATAAATCAGAAGCACCCTCGTTTAAACCAGAAACTACAATTGAGTAACCATCTGGAGACCAAAAAGGATTTGTAAAAGAAGTGACCCCTTTTAATTCTAAAGTTTTCTTATTCCCGTTTATTATATCTAAAATTAATAATTTATTTTTCCCTTTTGATTGAATAGCAAGCGCTAATTTTTGACCATCTGGTGACCAAGCTACTGAAGTTTCAATATAATTATAAGAATCAATATGGTTTCCTAAAGCAGAGCTTTCTATCTTTCTTACTAAATTACCTGTTTTTGCGTCTGAAATATAAATATCAGTTGATAGTACATTTTTGGAAGAAACATACGCTATTAATTTTCCATCCGGACTTATTTTTGGGGAAACATTCATTTCGGAACCATTTTTCTCTGAAATTAGTGTTTGACCCCTAACTAATATTTCTTTTTCCCTTTTAAAAGATGAATATTTTTGTAAAATATTGTTTTTAAATCTATCGGAAAAATGATCTAAATCAAGCTTAAATACCCGATAAAATCCTTCATTTATTCCATAAATTGATATTTGTTTAAATAGTGGTCTAATTATATCATCGCCATAAAGTGCTGTAACATAAATCCAAAAAGCTTGCCCCCATCGATACGGAAAATATTTATTTTCTTTAGTTATTAAATCTTTGATACTTGGTATATCTCCGGTATTTACAGCATCTCTAAGCCATAAATCGGTATGAGTATTTTTTTTTCCTAAAGTCATATATTCAGCTAAACCTTCTACCATAAAAAGAGGCAAATTTTGCAAATTGCCTTTTGAAGTAGAATCGTCGCCCAAAATCATAGTTTGATATTGGAATGCATGTACCAATTCATGACCCAGAACATGATTTGTTTGCCTTTTTGTAAACATTATCGGCATTACTACACGGGTTTTCAATCCTTCAGTTATACCTCCTGTTCCTTCTCTTATTTCACCATCAATTGCAGTCGTTTCTTGGAATTCAGAATGATTATTATAAATTATTATAGGGTTAGGCTTTAAAAATGCTATTTTAAATACTTCCTGATGAATTTCGTACCAGTTTTCTGAATTGTAAAGGATTTCAGAACTGACTTTTTTGTTTTCAAAATAGCTATATAATTCAAAATGGGGGCTTTGAAAAACTTTAAAATTATTTGTTTTGTTTCTTTGTTTATTTTGACCAAAATATTGTGATTGCCCCATGGAGGACTCAAAAGTTCCAAAAAATAGTAAGATTATACAAGACAATCTTATCATTATATTTTTAATTTTATGAATTTAACGACAATATTAATAATTTGGTCTAGTGACCTTCACAAATTTAGAATGCCAAAAGGTAGAAAATAAATTATCTTCTCGAACACCTGACGATGTAGAGGCATGTATAAAGTAAATTTCGTCTCTTTTAATAATTTTTGATACTATTCCTGTATGATTTATTTTTTTGCTATTGACTTTAAAATACAATAAATCTCCAATTTGAAGATCATTTTTAGAAATTTCTTTGAAAATTTCGGCTTGTTTATATGATATTCTTGGAATATTTTGACCCATTTCAAAGAAAGCTAAATAAATTAATCCAGAACAATCTAAACCGTTTTTGTCTATTCCCCCAAATTTATAAGGAGTTCCTATATATTTAATACACTTATTTACAAATAGTTGATTTTTTAGATTTGACTTAGTACTATTTTTTTTACAAGAACTAACAAAACCAAAAAACAAAATCAGAATTAAAACCTTGTTTGTTTTCATTTTTTATAAACCAATCGCTCAATTTGCTTTATCAATGCACGGCCTTCATCCTCATTTGGCCCTATAACATGCTCAGATATTATTGTTCCAGATTTATCGATTAAAAAATAATTCGGAACACCTTTAATTGCATAGTTATTGACAAAATTTGTATTTTCATTTGAATTTAAGTGTGTACCAATTACACGATTTGCTTTAATAAAATCCTCAAAATCTTTAGGAGTGTCTATTGAAACAAACACAAATTGTAAGTCATAATCTTTTATAAAATAATTAAAAACAATCTCTAGATTAGTTAGATCATTCAAGCAAGAGCCACACCAAGATGCATAAAAACCTAAGAAAATATTTTTACCCCTAAAATCTTTTAAAGAAATCATATTTCCTTTTATGTCTGGAAAAATAAAGTTTTTGGCCTCTTTCCCTGGAACTAAATCTTGTAAAACTCGAAATCTCGATATAACAGCATTAGTATATACTTTATTTTTCGAGAATTCTTTGTAAGATGCAACCAAGAGTTTTGTTTCTTCGTTTATTCCAAAGGCATCTAAATAATTGACGATTTTGATTGCTAAAATTCTATCAATCATTTGTTTATCTACCAAATCATATTTTTCATAATAGGATCTAACAGATTCGTATTCTATTAGAATAGAGGTAGAATATTTTTTTCCTAACATATTATGATTGTCAATTAAAGCCTCAATTAATTGTCCTACTTCAAAGGATTTGTTTTGAATTTTGGGATTAAAGGTTTTTAATTCGAATCTTTCAAATTCAGTTTGATTAAACATTTTTTGAGCTACTAGATATTTTAGATTATAATTGCTCATTTTTCCATAAATATCTGCCCTTTGCAAGGAATAAAATTCGTCAGAAACTTGCGTTTTAAATTTGTCAAGTATAGTTATTTGTTCATTAAATAAGTAACTTGTAAGTTCAAAATATGCTTTTTTGGTTATTTTTTTTAATTTTTCAAGTTCTAAGTCCCAATCTTTATCTTTTTCAAAATATTTTTGCTGTTCCTTTAAATAATTCCATTTGGACGAACCTGGGCCTGAAAAATTCAAGCTTTTATCGAAATTTTTGCAGTCAACCTGAATATTAATAACATCATTTGGTTCAATTATCCACAAATAAATACCTTTGAATCCAAAATTAATATCGATGTAGGCTGTTTCAATCAATGGAAGTTCAAGAGAAAAATTTTTCTTTTTATCAAGTTTTAATCTAAATTCACTTGGTGACTCAACCCAGTTTTTGTATATTGTACAGGTTAGAAAATCTTCTTCTAAATTAATAGCGTTGCCAGTTAATTTAAAAAAGTTTTGCGCCATTGATAATTTGGGATATTGACTAAGAAAAAAAAGGATAAAAACCCTAATTATGATGCTCATATTAATATTTAGAAGATTTAAGTTCATTTTGAGGAATAATTGATTAAAATATCCCAAATTCTTATTTTATGTTTTCAAGGTATTCATTATAAACTTCTAACATTATTCCGTCTTTTAAACCCAAGTCTGGAACAAACATTTTTTTAGCTTTTGCCCATTTCATTGAAGAAAAGTAAATTTCTGATGCATAATTAATAACATCAGCTCTATCAGGATTCATTTTTAACTTATTTATTTTTTCTTCAATTGAAAATTTACTTAGGTATTGCATTGCATCTTCAATTTGGCTAATGGAAGCGCATGAAATTGCATCGGTTTTAATAAATTCGAACAATTTGGAAATATTTCCTCCTGTTCCAATTGCGATAATATCCCCACTATTTTGGACATTTTCAATAATCCATTGTTGCATTTTTTTCCAAACATCTTTTTGCACTTTTCCTTCCATTAATCGAACGGAACCTATTTTAAATGACTGAGAATCAATCTTTGTTTTGCCCTTATAAACATTTAGTTCTGTACTTCCCCCACCAACATCAATATGTAAATAAAGTTTATTATTTTCTAGTTCATTTACAATTACGTTATTGATCATTTCTGCCTCTTTTTCACCTGAAATAAGATGGATGCTCATACCAAGTTCTAGTTTTACTCTTTCACAGATATTTAGACCATTTTCCGCTTCTCTTAGAGCAGAAGTAGCACATATTAGATATGCATCAACCTCATGAAGTTCCATCAAAAGTTTGTAAACAGTAAGTAATTTTTTGATTCTTGCTTCGCTTTCATATTGTATTTTTCCACTTGTAAAAACATCATGCCCTAATCGTAAAGCGAACCGCACATATTCTACTTTTTTAAATGAAATTTTTCCTTCGTCATTAAGAACTGAAGAGATCTGCATTCTTGCTGCATTAGAACCTATGTCAATGGCTGCTATTTTTAAATTCACACGGATTATGTTTATTATGTTTGCAAAATTATGTATATTTTTGGATTTGAATACTTAATCTTCCAAATTGAAAAAAATAGCTCAGATTATCTCTTTTTTTTGGCAACCCAATGATCTTAGGATTATTTTTTGGAATTTATCTCCAATTTACCAATAGTGAAACAAAAAAATTTCAAAAACTACATTTAATTTTTTCTTTAATAGTATTATTACCAATTTTTTTTTTATTTATTTTACATGGTGAAAAAAGGAGAGTTTGATGATTTTGACGTTTCTAATTAAACAAAAACGTAACAAATTATATATATTTGTTATTTTGTGTTTTTTTATACTCTTATGTATATTGTTCTATGGAAAATATCCATTAAAGGCTCAGATTTTAGGAATTACTTTTTTTGTATTATTATTTTTTTCATTTCTTATAAATAATAAAATAAAAGTTTCATTACATACAAGCTTTAATTATCTTTTTGTTTATCTATATTTTCCAATTAATTCCTTAATTGCCATTCCTTTATTTTTATTTGGGTTCTTAAATATGTGGTCGAGGCTTGCACTAAAAAGACATAAATTGAATGAAATAGTTTATGGATTTATTTTGGGAAATACAGTCGGTATCAGCTATTTATTGGTATTTAATTACTTAAATTTAAGTTAATGATTAATTTTAATATTGAAATTGAAAAATTTAAATTAACTGAAAAAAGAAAAAAAAAGAGATGGCTGAATGCTTTGATTTCTCGGGAGAACTATAAATTATTGGAATTGAATTATATTTTTTTAAATGATGAATCATTATTAAAAATCAATAAAGAATACCTCAATCATGATACCTATACTGACATAATTACATTTGATAATTCCGAAGAAAAACTGAGTATTGAAGGAGATATTTTCATAAGCGTTGATCGAATTAGAGAAAATGCATCTAAGTTTCAAGTAAGTTTTGAAATAGAAATGATTCGAGTTATGGCACATGGTTTATTACACTTATGCGGTTATTTAGATAAAAAGGAAAAAGATGTCAGAAATATGAGAGAGAAAGAAAATTATTATATAAAGCAATATGGCAAATTTTAATATAGAAGAAAAAAACAAGGCCACTTTCGATGCGATAGTTATTGGTTCTGGTATTTCTGGAGGTTGGGCTGCGAAAGAATTGTGTGAAAAAGGATTAAAAACTTTAGTATTAGAACGCGGTCGAGATGTAAAACATGTAGAAGATTACCCAACAGCAGTGAAAAGCCCATGGGATTTTGAACACAGAGGCAAAGAGACTAAAACCGAAAAGAATGATAATCCTATTGTAAATAAATGTTATGCCTATGATGAAGCAACCCAACACTTTTTTACAAAAGATGATGTTCATCCTTATATTCAAGAAAAACCTTTTGATTGGATTAAAGGATATCAAGTTGGCGGAAAGTCTTTGATATGGGCGAGACAAACTCAAAGGTGGTCTGATGCTGAATTTGAAGGACCTGCAAGAGATGGATTTGCTGTAGATTGGCCCATTCGCTACAAAGACTTAGCACCATGGTACAGTTATGTTGAAAAATTTGTAGGAATAAGTGGAAATAAAGATGGAATTCCTACATTGCCAGACGGAGAATTTATGAAACCTTGGGAATTAAACTGCGTAGAAAAACATATTCAAAAGGAAATAGCGAAAAAATATAAAGATAGGCAAGTAATTATAGGCCGATGTGCTCATTTAACTGATCCACAGCCAATTCACTTTCAGCAAGGCCGAGCCCAATGTCAGGCTCGTCATTTATGTTATAGAGGATGCCCATTTGGAGCATATTTCTCTTCTAATTCTTCTACTATTCCTTGGGCAGCAAAAACTGGAAATCTTACTTTACGTCCATTTTCTGTTGTGCATTCCATTATTTTTGATGAGAAAACCCAAAAAGCCTCAGGTGTAAAAGTTATTGATACAAATACAAAAGAAGAAATTATCTACTATTCCAAAATTATTTTCGTAAATGCGGCATGTTTAAATTCGAATTTAGTTTTATTGAATTCTAAATCAAATAGATTCCCAAATGGAATAGGAAATGACCATGACTTAATGGGGAAATTTATTGCTTTTCATCAATATAGAGGGCAAGGGAACGCTAAAATGGAGGGATTTGAAGATAGCTATTATTATGGAAGAAGACCAACTTCTGCTTTTATGCCATCATTTAGAAATGTAAATAAGCAAGAAATGGACTTTCAAAGAGGTTATATGGTAGCATTTTCTGCTGGAAGAGGACAAGGTATTGAATCCCCACATTCATTTGGGGAAGACTTTAAATCTGATATGACTAAACCTGGAGAATGGGGGATTTACATCCAAATGCAAGGCGAAACTATTCCAAAAGAAAGTAATTTTGTTCATTTATCAGAAAAACTAGATCAATGGGGAATTCCTCAATTAGCAATTAATATAGATTATGATGAAAATGATCATAAAATGATGAATGATTTCAAACAACAGGCCACTGAAATGTTAGAAAATGCAGGTTGTAAAAATATATCAATGTTTGACAGCCAACAAAACCCAGGTTTGGACATTCATGAAATGGGAGGAATAAGAATGGGAAAAGATCCTAAAACTTCTTTATTAAATGAATTTAACCAGTTGCATTTATGCAAGAATGTTTTCGTCACAGATGGTGCAGCGATGACTTCAGTCGGTAATCAAAATCCATCATTGACATTTATGGCATTAACCGCAAGGGCTGTCGATTATGCTGTTATGGCAATTAAAAAGTTAGATTTGTAGGCATTTTGTTTAAAAATAGTAAAAAACAATGAATTTTTAAACCTTTTAATTGATTGCCAGTAGTACTTATTACTTTAAAAAGGTCATAAAATTTATAAAATTTAAAAATTGAGAAAATATTGAAAATATTGAAAATTAAAATTGGATTTATTCTATGCTTACTGGTTTTGAATCTTAGTTCTTGTTTCAAAAAATATGTTGTAACAGAGAAAGAGATAAGAAAGCATTATGATTCTTTAAGTTTTAAGCCAAATTATAAAGTTTTAAAAACCAAAAATTCTCAAACCTTCATTGCCACTTTTGGCAATGATTCTTTGCCACCCATACTATTTATACATGGGGCACCTGGACGTTGGGAAGGTTTTAGTAAACAATTAGACGACAAATCGTATCAAGAAAAATTTCATTTATTAGCGCCAGACCGACCTGGATATGGGAAATCGTATTATAAAAAAAAATACAAACATGTAACTATAGAAAAACAAGCTGAAATATTGGAGAAGGTTATAGATTTAAATAAATCAAACAAAAAAGCAATAATAGTCAGTAGATCTTATGGAGCCCCGATTGGAGCGTTTATGGTAGCGAAAAATCCAGAAAAATATCAGAAACTAATAATGATGGCACCTGCCATTAATCCAGATGCTGAGAAATTTTTTAAATTTTCTAAATATGGCAAATGGTTCTTAATTCGATGGTTTTTGCCTAAAAGATTTAATACTGCTACTGATGAAAAATTTGCTCATGCTGAAGATCTTAGAAGTATTGAGTCTATTTGGAGGAAAATTAATATTCCCACAGTTGTAATGTATGGCGGCAAAGACTGGGTAGTTTCAGTCGAAAATTTTGAATTTGCGAAAAAGAAAATGGGGAAGGATAGTTTAAAACAATATATCTTTATTCCTGAAGCTGGGCACAGAATTAGCCGTTCTCATTCAGAACTATTAAAGAAAGTAGTTTTTGAATAAATTCTGAATTCAAATTGCAAGGCTTTTTTACCTATAATTTTATTTTAACTTGAGCATATTATATATTTTTAAAAATAAAAATTTTCATCACTGCTTAGCTCTAATATTTAATTGTTTATTTGGTTTAAGTAACTATCACAAATTCAAAATTTACACACATTTTTTTAAAGATTTAAATGAAATACTTTATCTTTAATTTTAAAAAAAAAATCCTATGAAATCTTTTTTAGTATTTTTACTATTTTCTTGGGGAAGCACACTTGGTCAGGAAATGAAGGAGATAATCACAAGTATTTATTTTGGAGGAGGAAGTTATTATGTAGATAAAAGTCAAGCCAAAGAGCTTGAAGACCTAGTTAATGGGATAAAAAATCTTGAATATTATGAAATAAATATTATGAGCCACACCGATCCAGTAGGAGGAAGAGAGTTTAATGAATATCTTAGTAGAATGCGTAGCCATTCGGTAATTGACCTCCTTAAAACCATGGAAATACCCCAAGAAAAGATAAAATACAAAGATTTTGCTTTCGATGCACCCACATTTGACAATAACACATGGGAAGGTCGGGCAAAAAATCGACGAGTTGACATCCAATTTAAACCAATTGTATTTTGATTTTTTAAAAGTCTTTTTTATTTTTTTTAATTTGGTTAAAAAAAATTCTATTTTTTGTATTTAAAGTAATTTCTTAAAATAAAAGTAAACCATTTTGGAGGTTCTATTTGGACTTAGGTTTAATTTTGAACTTGTAATTCAATAAAACAATTACCTTTTTCTATTAATAAAAACAAAAAAAAGGACTGGAATAAATTATCCCAGCCTTTCCCGCTACTAAATCCACACAACTTTTATTTTAAATATCTTGGAGGTTTTTAAAACCGTAATTTTATTTTGACAACAAATTTAAAATATTTGTTCTGAAAAAAAAAGCGAATTCTAGTTTATTTAATTAAAAATGGATATATATATAATGTAAAAATGGCAAATATCTTATTATTATAGAGTGAATCGCAATGATTAATAGTTAAATTGAAATCAAAAAATCTCCTATTTTTATTTCACCGACTTCATGAACCACAACATTTTGACCAAAAAGTATTTTATTATTTATTTTTCTATAAGTTGACAATGTTAAAAGAGGCTCTTTATTTTTCTCTAAGGTTTTTGGATTAATAGTGGTTAGACTGCATCTTGCACATGGCTTTACGCCATACATTTGAGTATTTCCAACTTTGAATTTTTCTAAACTATCTTCTGCAAAAGCCTTTGAGTTACTAACAACAATATTTGGTCTAAATCTAATCATCTCAATAAATTCAGGACATTTACTGTTCAAATCTGCTAAACTGGCTTCCGAAATTATTAATATTGGATATCCATCTGATAAACTTGTATGTTCTTTTCCTGTTCTACTATATTTTTCATCTATTTTTCGAATAGAATAATCTGGTTGATAAAATAATTTGCATTTAACTTTTAGTCGTTCGGAAAACCAATCATCAAATATTTTTCCAACTTGAATTGCCTCTACTTTATCGTTCCAAATTGTAATAATTTGTTTATTTTGACTCGTTTGTAAATAAGGAATCTTTATTTCTTCCAATTCGAAATTTACTATAAGACAATCAGTTTTAATATGGAGTTCGAACTTAGCCATTTCAGAAATATTCCTCTGAGTTAAGAAAACATTATTTTCATCCACTAAAATCCACCTTCTATCTAAAGCCAAACCTCTTTCTGTAACTTCAGATTTAAGAAGTGATACGCCCCCTAAAGACTTTATGGGATATACATAAATTGAAGATATTTGCATAAAAAAAGTTTGAAAGGTGTTTTTTTTTGTAATATTTGGCAAAATAACGAAAAACATGATTACCTGGGAAGATTTTGAGAAAATTGATATTAGAACGGGAACAATTTTAAAAGCAGAGATTTTCGAGAAAACCCAAAAGCCGGCCTATAAACTTTGGATTGACTTTGGGAATCTGGGTATTCTGCAATCATCCGCTCAAATTACAGTTATTTACCGTATTGAGGAGCTTATCAATAAACAAATAGTGGCGGTTGTTAACTTTCCACCTAAACAGATAGCAAATTTTATTAGTCAATGTTTGGTACTTGGTGTTTATAATCAAAATAATGAAGTAATATTATTGATTGTGGATCAGAAAACTGAAAATGGAAATAAAATAGGATAAATTTATGAAGATTTTTTTTTGATTTCCAACATTTTTTAAAATTATCCATGTCATTATACTGTATCGAAATTAAGAATTTAGTTGATTCCTATTCTTCTCATTTTGATAGAAATTTTTATTTCATCTATAATCAAATAAAAATAGATTTCGGAATTTAAGATTCCAGTGCTATTTTTGTAACAGTTTTGATTGTGAACCCAAATTTGATATGCTATAAATGAGAGAAATTCAATTTAGAGATGCAGTAAAAGAAGCAATGTCTGAAGAAATGCGTCGTGACGAAACCATATTTTTGATGGGAGAAGAGGTTGCTGAGTATAATGGGGCTTACAAGGCCAGTCAGGGTATGTTGGATGAATTTGGCCCCAAGAGAGTAATTGACACACCAATAGCAGAACTAGGTTTTGCTGGAATTGGGGTAGGAGCCGCAATAAATGGGTGCAGGCCAATTATTGAATTTATGACTTTCAATTTTTCTTTGGTTGCAATAGATCAGATAATTAATAGTGCAGCAAAAATAATGGCAATGTCTGCTGGTCAATATTCATGTCCAATAGTTTTCAGAGGTCCAACAGGCAATGGAGGTCAATTGGGAGCTCAACATTCTCAAAACTTTGAAAACTGGTTTGCAAATACTCCTGGATTAAAAGTTGTTGTACCTTCCTCGCCCTATGAATGTAAAGGACTTTTAAAGGCTTCTATTAGAGACAATGATCCAGTCATTTTTATGGAATCAGAAAATATGTATGGTGATAAAGGAATGGTTCCGGATGGAGAGTTTATTATTCCGATTGGTCAAGCCAACGTCATTCAAGAAGGAACTGATGTAACCATAGTTTCATTTGGAAAAATGATTTCAAGAGTTGTTATGCCCGCCATAGAAGAATTAAAAAAACTTGGAATTAGTGTTGAATTAATTGATTTAAGAACTGTTAGGCCAATAGATTATAAAACCGTAGTAGATTCAGTTAAAAAAACCAATCGATGTGTTGTGGTTGAAGAGGCATGGCCTTTAGCTGCAATTTCATCAGAAATAGCATATCATTTACAAAGAAATGCATTTGATTATTTAGATGCCCCTGTAATTAGAGTTAATAATATGGATATACCTTTACATTATGCACCCACATTAATGGAAGTTACACTTCCAAGTGTGGCTAGAACAATAAGTGCTGTTAAAGAAGTATTATACAAGAAATAAAACGAAATATTATATTTATAAAAAAAGGAGCTTTGCCTCCTTTTTTTATAAATCAATTTATTGTTTTTTACTAGGATTAAAAATCAAATCTCTATAATCTTCCATTGAAGTTTTAATTACGACTTTAGCAGTTTCATTACCATATTGATAGGCAATTTCACATTGCTGCACTTCCCCAGGCAGATTTTTGTAAGTCAAGAAATAGTGCTTTAGACGCTCTACAACACCATCAGGCATTTCAGAAATGTCGTTAAACCTGCCATATATTTGATCTCCTAATAGTACCGCTATGATTTTATCATCGGCTTCACCTTTATCTATCAAACAAAAACCACCAATGGGCCTGGCTTTTAATAAAATATCACCATGCGATATGTGGTGACTAGAAAGTACGCAAATGTCTAACGGATCCCCGTCTCCTTCTTTAACCTTTATTGCTCCATTAACTCGGGCAAAAGCGGCAACTTTGTCTCCACAAAAGGTTTGAGGTATAAAACCGTACATAGATGGAACAATATTTGAATATTTTTGAGGTCTGTCAATTTTCAAAAATCCTGAATCTTTATCAATTTCATATTTAATTGTATCTGAAGGCACAATCTCAATAAAAGTGGTAACTATTTCCGGGGCCTCTTCTCCAACTGGTATTCCGTGCCACGGATGAGCTTTATATACTGGTTTCATAATATTTGACTGTTTGAATTTCAAAGATAGTTAACCTAAAATTGTAAAAAGAAATTTTCTAAATGAAAAATATAATATAAGATCAATACAACGTAATTTAAGTTTTAATCGTAAGTTTAAAAAAAATTAAGATTTTTGTATTTTCTGCACGATTTTAGATAGAAAATACAAAAAGCATATTTTGCTTACGCTGTTTATTAATTAAATTCTAAAAAATGAATGCATCTAAACCAAAAGTAATCAAGGATTACGATAAGGTAACCGAAGATTTACAAGAAAGAATTAAGCTTTTCTATCCAAATGGCTTCTCTGAATTCCTAATTAGATTCACAGATAAAGACAGGAAGTATGTTACTGCATTGCCATATGAAACGGAAGATAAATATTATTTAATGCGAATGACCAATGCACAAGCAGCAAAAATAATAAAAGAAGATAATGATTATGATTCTGAAGGTAACCTCAAGGAAGAAGTTAAAGATGATTATGAAGATAAATATACTGATTTGGACACTATAAAAGTTGGTGGTAACAAAAAAGACGACGATGATGACAATTACGATTAATGTTAATGCTTTGTTAATATTTAATTTATAAAACTATATTTTTTGTGTAAAACGTTATAAAAATCAAATTTAAAATGATGAAAAAAGTATTTCTTATAGCTTTGTTTTTAATCAGTTCAAAAGCCTTTTGTCAAAAAACTGGAATTAGCTTTGAAAAAGCAACTTGGAACCAAATTTTAGCTAAAGCAAAAGCTGAAAATAAGTTAATATTTATGGATGCTTATACAAGTTGGTGTGGTCCGTGTAAATCTATGTCTGCACAAGTCTTTCCTAATGCTAAAGTCGGAGAATACTTTAACTCAAACTTTATTAATGCAAAAATTGATATGGAAGAAGGAGAAGGGCCAGCAATTGGATTGAAGTATCCAGTAAGAGGTTATCCTACCTTACTTTTTATTAATCCTTCAAATGGAAAAATAGTGAATCAAGCATTGGGTTATAGAAATGCTGAACAATTATTAGAGCTGGGAGAGCAAACTCAAACTAATAAAAAGAAATCTTCAATATAAATTTTTCAAACTATCATTAAAAAGGCGAGCAATTTGGCTCGCCTTTTTAATGATAGTTAAGTTATTTAATATTACTGAAACATTTAAATCTTAACAAAAGGTAAACCTTGTATAGCTTGAAAAGTGGTAAAACAAACAAAAGAAAAATACAAAATAGAAATTATCCATATTATTTTTGAAGCTTTGGCTTCGTCTGAAATATTTTTAGACAAATAATATCCAATTAATGGAATAACTTGAAGTGAATGAATTCCAAAGAAATGTGCCACTCGTAAATCTCCAAATAGGGTACTCCAGTTTATTAGCGGCAAACCAGCTTTTCCAATTTCACCTCCTACATTATGTGAATTAATTGCGCTCATATATCCTCCAAAAAAACTAAAAAATACAAACAATATTAAACCAATTTTGATTGACAAAGCAAAAGGATAACTAATGGAATATGTTTTTTGTCTAATAAATCGAATTGCTAAAACCAGAGTAGCGGAGGATACCCATACAATCATTATACCCATAAGACCGTATAGAATACCTCCTATAAGATCGGTTTGATTAAAATGAGACAATTTGCCTCGAAAAGCCTGAATTATTACAATACCATTTTCATAAACCATCGTAACAACCGCAAGGATAGAAAACCATTTAACCTTGTTTTGATTGTTTACATAAAAAAGTAGATAAGCTAAAGTCCATCCATAAATCCAGGTGCTTAAAGCAAATTTTATAGGCTTTATCATTGAATTGATACCCAAAATTTGTTTAGGATTTACAATTGCATAAATACTTAATACAACAGCTATAAAAAGAAAAAATGTACCTAAA
>JANOMP010000005.1:0-17619 GCA_031420365.1 Cytophagaceae bacterium | reverse complement strand
CCCCAATCGGTTGGCCCAAAAGGACACCGATGCTCGTTGGACAAAAAAGAACAATACTTCGTATTTCGGCTACAAAAACCATGTTAAAGTAGATGAAAAAAGTAAAATCATTATCACCTATAAAGTGACCGATGCCTCGGTCACGATTCGCAGGAAATAGTGGATTTGATAGACGAGAAAGATAAAAATCAGCCTTTGTTTGCCGATAGCGCCTATACTGGTGAGGATTTGCACGAAAAATTGATAGCAAAGAAAGTAGAATTACGGATACATGAAAAAGGCTATAAAAACAATCCATTGAATGAGGAACAGAAAGCTACCAATAAAGCAAAATCGAGCTTTCGGGTACGTGTGGAACATGTCTTCGGCTTTATGGAAAACAGCATGAATGGGATGAGTTTGGAAAGCAGGAACTTTAACCGCATTGCAGCGTCAATCGGGATGATGAACTTGGTGTACAATATGTTCAGAAAAATTCAGCTACAAGCCATTTAATGGGATAATTGTGTCTAATCGAGAAAAGAGTATTTTATAAGTAATTAATAATATATGAGAATTATATATAAAAACATAAGCATATAGGAAAAGAAAAAATTACACGAAAAATTATTGAAAGAAGAATATCGGTTTTTTAGAGATGCCCTAAAAATAAATATAGAAGAGCGAATAAACTCCCAATAAAATGGAAGAAAGAAAAAAAGACAGTAGACTAGCGGTATTGATAGACGCTGATAATGTGCCCTATGCCAATATCAAAGAAATGATGGAGGAAATAGCCAAAAACGGAACTCCCACGATAAAAAGAATATATGCAGATTGGACAAAACCTACGGTTTCGGGTTGGAAAAATGTTTTATTAGAAAACGCTATAAATCCCATACAGCAGTATAGTTACACCTCAGGTAAAAATTCGAGTGACAGTGCTCTTATAATTGACGCAATGGACATTCTATATACAGGCAAAGTAGATGGATTTTGTATTGTGTCTAGTGATAGCGATTTTACGCGATTAGCTACACGATTGCGTGAGTCAGGAATGATAGTAATAGGTATTGGAGAGAAAAAAACACCGACTCCCTTTATTACTGCTTGTGACAAGTTTATTTATATTGAAATATTGAAAAAGCCGCAAGAAATAGTTAAACCATTAGCTGCAAAACCAACCCAAAATAAAAACGCAAAAGCAACACATAAAGAAAAGGCAATTCCACCCACAAACTACAGTTTATGGAAGTTAATATCTGAAAGTGTTTCTGATTTGGCAGATGATAGTGGCTGGACGTTTTTGGCTGATTTGGGAAATTTTATATTAAAAAAGAAACCCGATTTTGACCCAAGAAACTATGGATTTACAAAAATGCTTCCTTTGATCAAAAGCTTAGAGAAATTTGAAATAGACGAAAGGATAACTGGAGTAAATAACACAAGACACATTTTTATTAAAAATAAATAGGAACAAACTTTTTTTAGAACACAAATAATAGAAGCACAATTATCTCTTTGTCAATCCATTTGGTGTATTTTTATGGTTAACGATTCATTTTTTTTAACCTTATGTTGACCTATTAATAGCCCTTGGGCAAATTTATTTTTTAATTTCTAGTCCATAACCCTTTCCATGGCTATTAATAATTTTAATATTTGGGTCGTTTAGAAGCTTTTTACGTAGTTTAGAAACCAACACATCGAGATTTCGACTAATCACAAAAACACCATCGTTTTCCCACACTTCTTTCAGTAAGGTGTCACGATCCACAATTTGATTTGGCTTTTCTATAAACAGCAATAGAAGCTTGGTTTCTTTTTCAGACAATGGGATACGTTCTTTGTTAAAAACTAAAAATTTGTTATTAGAAAAGAACCGGAATTCCCCCATAGCGGTGAATGAATGACTTTCGTTAAAAAGGGGGTTCTTTTTCTTATAAAATACAAAACCTAAAGCCAAAAGAATTGCAACAATCCATATACCTGTTGTTTTCCAAGGGAAAGGTATTTCAAGCAATTGAATTTGAATCTTATAACAGGCTTTTGGATATAATCGGCCCGTGCAAGGAATACTGAAATCATTGTTTCTTGTTACTTCATAGCCATATACCACATCCTTTTGTTTACAATTGAAAACTACAACCCGGTATTCGTTTTTGACAGATTGATGAACTAAATGCCTTTTAACAACTTGAATTAGGGTGTCGGGATTTAGCGGAAAGTCTGATTCAAATTCAATCAAAAAAGTATGGTTGTGAAGCTCTTTTATAGGCAAAACTCGAGAGGTTGAGTCGCCAGAATTGAGAAGTAGTGTGTGGCCAATACTTCTAAATATCAAACCTTCATTGGTTTGGCTGGCGGCCGTTAAGTAGCTAAGAATAATAATAATAGATAGTGTTATTGATTTCATATCGAATCGCAATTTATTTGAAAAATCAATGACTTTGTAAATGATTACTTATAATTTACACTATTTTACATTTCATTTACCTTATTTTTAATTGTAATAACGAGTTTTGGTCATTAAAAAATAATTAAAACAAATGAACAAAAATATGAAAAAGATTTTTTTTGGCATCTTATTTATTTCTTTTATTGGTTTTGCTCAAGAGGTTAGCTACGAAATTCGGGGAAAATATGCCAAATCCGTAAAAAAGGAAACACTTGAAAAAGCAAATTATTTAAAAGATTTTATTCCATATTATCCTTCAAGTTGGGTAAATAACTATATATCAGTTGAGGTGCTGGCAGTTGAAAATGGAATAACACATTCTGCTACTGGACAAAATGAAACATTAAACGAAGACCAGAAAAGGATTTTAAACAAAATAGTATTGGGTTCAGAGCTAGAAGTAAATGTTAAATATAATACGTCTAATTCTGTAACAGAGCAAATGGAACAAAGAAAAATCAAAATTTTGATGACAGTAGTTCCAGAAATTGAAGCGGAATATTTGGGAGGATACCCAAAACTGAAGCAATACTTGAAATTTAGTTTAATTGATAAAGTTATAAAGCACACTCCCGCGGAAAACCAAAAGGGGAAAGTGAGTTTTATTGTAAATGAAAATGGAGAGATTATAGATTCTGAAATTAGTCTTTCTTCTGGAAATGCAGAAACAGACCACCTTTTGCTTGAAATTATAGACAAAATGCCTAAATGGAATCCGGCTAAAAATGGATTTGGGAAGCCTGTTAAACAAAAATTTGAATTTAGTATGGGTGTTGGTGGATGTTAATTAGCTTTTGGGAAAAAGAGGTTTTATTCGTTGAATATATTTAAATTTCGAATTTAATGGAAAGAAGAAATCAAGTTTTAATTGTGCTTTTTATTTTTTGGTCTAATTGCATTTTTGCTCAAGAATACTTTTCAAATTGCTCTGCAGTTTTATTAAATGATCAAATGCTTGTTGGAGAATATTCAAATACTGCCAAGTGTAAGATTTCAAAAGAAGCAAAAGGTTGGCTTTCTGCTGCAGCCGTAAGCTTAGGAGAGGTTAAAGGCGGCAAACAAGGGTTTGAAATTACGGAAAAAATCGAATTTGGAGTAGCCATTAAAGATGGAAAATCCGGAACTATTTTTCTTTATTCACAAAAAACGGTTAAGAAAATAAGTGTTGAGCAAGTTCTAGCAAAGTGTAAGAAAGGCGATTCCATATTAATATTGACCAAACACACTCAGTTTGCATTGCCGCACAATGAATTGTTAGTGTATTAAAAAAGAGGTCAGTTTGACAATTACTTTTTAGAGAGAAGAAATAAATTGGAAGCCTTTTTATTAGAACTGATTCAAATACTTGTAGTTTTTTCGAACAAAATCCGGAAAGAGTATTTCTTACGTATTGTTTTTTAAGAAATAAAACATGGGTAGCCAATAATTACAAAAATCTTGCCAATTTAAAAATCTGATATTTTGTATATGTCAAAAATCAAGCCACCAGAAGAAATATGGAACATTTTTTTAATTTATTTTTTCAAATAACTTAAAATCAGCTCATTAACAAGTTTTGCTATTTTGTTATTAAACGGCATCATTTTTGAAAAAATTATTGTTAATAAGAACTGCCTTTTTCATTAAAAGGGTTGTTCTTAGAGTGAATTATTATCTAATTTAAACATTTTTAATTATGTTAAGAAATCTTTCAAACTTTGCTTCTCTTGAGCTAATAAATGCTGAAGAAATTAAAGGTGGATGTCATGTTCCAAAGCCATGTTATCCTGTTATCCGTGGCTGTAAATCATCCAAATCGAAAAAGGCGAAAAAGTGTAAAGGTCCTAAATCACCTAAATCACCAAAGTCTTCTAAAAATTGTGGCGTTTTAAACTATTAAAAACAGTTTTTTTGAATTCAATTAATGGTATACAAATGGTATGCCATTAATTGTTTTTGTCCTGAGGTTTTTGGAAAATTTGAATAAAAAAACCTACATTTTTTAATAACCATATATTTCAAAGCCCAAGAACAAATATGTTTGGCAATTTTTTGTCCAGAAGGCTTAAATAATAATAAGCAATTCCAGATTTTCCAAGAAATAATGTTGGATTGTTTAGTAAATAGTTTTTAAAATCCGGTATTTTTTTTTCTATAACAAATTCTGTTATTTGTTTGTCATTTTTTAAGAAATTGCTAAAGACAAATGGTTTGTTTTTTTGTTTTTTAAAAGATTCAATTGCGTAAAGATCTCCAATTGTTCCATGGCATAGCGTATAAGATTTAGTTTCTAATTTTTCTTTAGAATTTATTGCATTTATTCCAATTAATGCATCACTGAAAGAGTCAATTTCTTTCGTTAATTGGAAAGATCGAAGTCTTGATAGTGTAATTCCTATAGCACCATGGCACCAAAAAATGCTTCCGTATAAATTTTTTTTACTTATATATTTTTTGTCAGAATGTTGTTTTAGTCTTAAATCTTGCCAATTAGAATATTTTTTTTCAAGAAAATTATTTTCATATTCAATAGCCATTTTAATACTATTTATAGTGTGTGAGTCTTTTGTATAGTAATATACTTCAGATAAAGCATGGATAACTCCTGCAATACCAAGGGAATACCCAGTAAGTTGAGGTTTCTTGGTTATTTTGTCTGGCCAACTGATTTGATTATTAAACACTACACCGCTTTGTAATAAGTAGTCACCGGATTGTTTTATTAAATTTATAAGACTAAGGTCTTTTGTGATTTTTTCAATTTCAGAAAGTGACACTATATAGCCCGAACATCCTGTCATGATATCGAAAGTTGCATTTTCGATATTTTGAAAAAGATTTTTGATAAGCTCTAGCCCTTCCGCAACAAGCCAGGGAGCATTCAACCATTTTCCAGATTGAACCATTCCGTATGCAATTCCAGCCAGGCCTTCGTGAAATCCAATTTTATCTTTATTGAAGTCTTCGAATTGGCCTTTTGTTTTTTGCCACGCCCCAATTGCAGTTTTTTTGAAAATTTCTATACCAAAGTAGTTATAACTTGCAGAAAGAAAGAAAGCGATTCCCGCTGATCCTTCATAGAAATTAATTGGTAAAGCACGTAGAATTTTTTCAGCATTAGCTATATGAGAGTTATAGAAAATTCCAGTCCAATTACATCTATCTTCATACCAATATGCTTGATCACAAATTTCTTCAGCTATTTGTTTTACTATTTGTTCATAAATAACTTTATTATTCATAGAAATATATTTCTGTTATTTGGTTTGGGTTTAACATTTGTAGTTTAAAAAACGCTAAGGAGTCAGATATTGCTTTTTTATCGTCGCTATAATCTAATAATAATTCATACAGAACCAAGAAAAATTTTACAAGTAAAAACTGAGCTAATCTAGACTTTAATTCTTTTTTTTCCACATCATTGAAATTTCTTTTATTACAGTATATATGCCAGAAAAGATTAATTTGTTGAATTGTCTTTTTCTCTACGTTGGGGAATTTCTTTTCATAGTTTTCTTTTAAATAATGGCCGAGGGTTATCCAGTCGCCTATTAAAAAGCTTAAGTCCCATGCTGGGTCTCCCAAACCGGCCATTTCCCAATCAATAAGCCAAATGGGACTATCTGTTCCAGCTTGATGACGATAGGAGATCATCCAATTTGTAAAACGGACATCTAAATGTATGAAAGAACCAGTTTTCCAGTTGTTACGAGCTTTTTTAAGTGTTTTCACCCAGACTTTATTATTAAAAACCTCCTTCATTACTTCGTATGCTTCTGGATAATTATCTTTTATGTTTTTTTGGTAGTCTTTGTTTGAAACATCTAAAAACCAAGGATAGGCTTCTTTGAGAGAGCTGTTTTTTAAAACTTCGTTTGGAATATTATGCATAGCCGCTAAACAGTCCGCAAAACCCGATATAATGCACGAATCAGCCGTAAATGGACCGTAATAAAAGTAATCGAAAATTCTACAAACACCATTGAGTTGTTTCATAATTAAAATATGATTCTCTTCATCATATTTTAGATATTCGGGAATAAATGCTCGAATTTTCTCAAATTCAACCTTCGAATATATCATTTTATAGATGTTTGCTTCAATTTCCATTGATTGGATATAATCCTCATCTAAAATGTCGGGTTGTTTAACTAGTATGTTTTTTGATTTATCTTGAAAACGATTCACTAAAAAATTTGTATTTCTGCTTGAAGCATCTCTAATTAATAGATCACCCTCAATGATACTTTTTTTATCTATAAAGCCAAAATTTAATAAATAGTTGCAACAATTTTCAAGAGTTAAAACCATAGTGTGAATTATTTACAAATTTTACTTTTTTTCAATAACATATTAAAGTATTTTATTAGTATTATTGTATGAAAAAATTGAGCCAAATATTTTGAAAAAGCCTATTTTTAAGATTTCTTTTTGTATTACTTGTATGAATAGGCTTCATCATTTAAAACAAACCCTGCCTAAGAATCTTAAAGATAATGAGAAATACCCAGAAGTAGAGTTTGTACTATTGGATTACAATTCTCAAGATGGACTGGAAGATTGGGCAAAAAAGAATTTTTCTAAATGGGAAGGGAAAGTAAATTATTACAAAACCAATTCTCCTGAATTTTATGATTTTAGCCATTCTCGCAACTTAGCCATACGTATGGCTACCGGTGATATTATTTGTAATCTAGATGCGGATAATTATACTGGACCTAATTTTTGTGATTTTATTAATGATATGTTTCAAAGGAATGAAAATATATTTCTTTCTTCTCGAAAAAGTGGTTTATCAGATTTACAGGGCAGAATTTGTTTTCATAGAAATGATTTTCATAGCCTAAATGGGTATGATGAAAAAATAGATGGGTATGGCTATGAAGATACTGATTTTTTGAACCGCCTAAAATTGTTAGGTAGACGGGAGGTTCAAATTAAAGACCCGCCTTTTCTACATGCTATTCATCATGATAATAATCAAAGAGTTTTAAACAATAAAAGGGTAATAAACTTTAAGAAATTATATGTTTTGAAAAAAAGCCCAACATTAAGTGCGGTGCTTTTTGTTTATAAAAACAAAGATTTTGAGTTTGCCGAAATTAATGACAGTTGTTTTGAAAATGAAGGGAATGAAAATGAATTTGTAAAACCAATGTCGATTTATTATAGATACAATATAGTAGCGGATAGTGTGCATTTTGGGTCAAACTTGGATGTAAACTTCGCTAAGGACATGTTTGAAGTCACAGATATGCAGACGATATCGGAAGTTGTGTTTTTTTACACACAATTGTTCAATAAGGCAATTTTTAAAACTAATGCAAAGAATAAGGAGGTCTCTGTGAACAAAGGGGGGATTGCAAAGACAATATTGTATAAAAACTTTAATTATTCAGAGCCATTATTAATTAACACATGATAAGCTTTTTTTCTAAAAACAACCTGTTCTGTATGGCTATTTTTATTGAGCCTACTCACATAAGCCAATGTTTAAGTATTATAGAAGAATTCCTTCAAAAGGGAAGTTATTTTATTCAATTAGGATATGAAAAGGGGGATCATTTGAAAATATATTATAGCCATTTATCTATCCAAGAAATTCAGAAAATAAAAGAAAAAATTATTCAAATACATGCATTAAAAGACCAAGAAAGATATGAAGAAAATGGGAAAGAACTCTTATTTTCTAGTTACAAGAACGGCACCTTGTTGACACTAAACCACATTGAGTCCTCAAAAGATTTTTATTTTAAAAATGCTAAGGAAGGGGAAATATTGAAAACGTTTTTAATGGCTTCTGGGTATTTATTTTTATTAGCCTTGAAAGAACACGCGTATGGTTTTATAGAAAAAAAGAGGGTGAATTTTTCTTTAATGTTGTTGCTTCTAGCATCTTCTGAATTTACTAAAACAAGCAAAAACGTAAATGGATTTCTAAAACGCAATTATCAAGATGCAATGATTCCAGACGGAACAATTGCACAAATAAAAGCAATTTTATTTGAAGCCAAAGAGAGAGAAGTGGAGCCCTGGGAAAAGGAATTTAAGAGGGAATCAGGAAAAATAATTGATCAATTAGGTATTCTATATTATATTAAAGTATTAGCTATTATTTTGGATTTAAAAAAGGGAGAAAAACAAAATTTAAAATCAGTTTTTAGTGAATTTTTAAAGTCGATTCATATAAAAGTCTAAAATTGTTTTTCTAAATATATACTCGTATTTGGCTTGTATTAGGTCTAGGTTTGTTTTGTCAAACCTTGTTTTTGACAATATATACTCTAGAGTATTAATAGACCCTTCTTTATAGCGAACACCAATTGACTCAAATGCCTGTTCCATTATTATGGCCTGTTTGTTTATGGCCTCTAGTTTTTTGTATGAAGCGTTTAAGTTAATGAGAGAGATATTTAAGGTATTAGATTCCTGAATTTCTATTTCTTGGGTTTGAAAATCAGCTATTTTCTTGGATATTGTGGCATTTTGTGTTCTATATTTTGTTGAAAATCCATTATATATAGGTATTCTTATACTTACACCAATGGCTCTGTTGAAATTAAACCCGAGTTGGTTGAAATATTTAAATGTTTGAAAACTACCACTTTGTTTTTCTACAATATTGTTTACAAATAGTTTTTGCCCATTATAGTTTATGAAATCTGAAGTTTGGGTTATTTTTTGTGAACTTTGTTGTCCATCTCCTATAAATCGTTCTTTTGGGGCAGCGCTTGAATAATTTGTTCCCAAATATCCAAATAAAGAAACAGTTGGCTTATTGCCCGATGCTTCTAATTCTACGTTTTTCTGGGCAATTTTACTTTTTATTTTAGCTGAGTTTATGTTTCCTCTGGTTTCTAAAAAAGGTGAATTTATAGTTTCGTTTATTATCTTATCAATGTCTGGTTTTGCATTCGAGAAATTTGGTCGTTCTAATTTAAAGTTTTTTGAAGTTTTATCATTTATGCTCTGAAGTAAAAGCGACTTGCTGCTTTCCACATCATTTCTTGCAATTTGTGTAGAGACTTCATCTATGGCTAATTGGGTTTGAAAATCTATAACATTCGATTTAGAAAGTAGGCCTTCATTTTGTAGGGTTTTAGCCCTTTCTAGTTCGAATTTTGATTTTTCTTCTTGTTTTAGGACAATTGCAAGTTGATCTTCTGCATTCAAAACTTGAAAAAATGCCCCAATTACCAATATAGTAATATTGTCTTCGGTCCATTTTAAATCTTGTTTTGATGCTTCAATTGCCAATTGGTTAATTGCCATGGTGTATTTGGTCCTATTGCCGTCATAAATTGGCATATTCATATTGATGACAATATTTTGATAATTCACCCTATCTTCAGTAAATAAATTGCTAAAAGGATCTATACTTCTACCAGATTGAAAGCTTTGATTTACGGAACCATTAAGTACAGGATATCGAGTATTTGAAACTATTTTTTGGTTATTCTTGCCGACTTCTATTTGTAAACTGGTTTGTTTTAAGAGCAGATTGTTGGCTTTTGCAGTACTTATACAGTTTGCCAAGCTCCACAAAACTGGTTTTTTGTTTTGTGCCAAAATAGGCCGGGAAAAAAATAAAAGAACTAGAATAAAGAAAAGATAGAATTTAAACAATTTCATTTAAAAATAATTAGTAATAACTAGTCGTTTAATTAACCACATTACTCTATTTATATCAAATACCAAGCCAATAGATTCAACAAAAATTTTGAATTTTTTATCTTTTAATTGCTTTTCTAAAATTGTGTAAAATTTTATCAGCCAATGACTTATCTTCAACGACAATATCTGCGGTTGCTTGCATTCCATTCCGAAACAATAGTTTCTTTTTGTAGTTTGTAATTAATCCATTTGGAAATTTTATTTTAACCAAATAGGTATTGTCGGCTTCTGGAATCTGAGAAATAAACTCTACTTTACCGGTTACCATACCAAATTCTTCTGAAGGATAACTATTGAATTTAGTAATAACGGTTTGGCCTATTTTTATTTTCCCAAAGTTATCCTGAGCCACTTTCATTTCTCCTATATAATTAAAAGGCATACCACTTCCGATAAAGAACAATTCTTGATTTGCCTTTAAGACTTGATTTTCTTGTAAAGTTTTTTGAAAGTATACCCTTCCATCTTGTTCGGCTTTAATCAAATATTTGTTTTTCCAGATGTTTACATTACTAATAAGTGTATTAAGGGCCTCTTTCGTGTAGTTTTCTTGTTCAAATAATGATTTATCCAACTCTAATAACTCTTTGTTTTTTAGTGATTGTTCGTTTAGGTTATTAATAAGTGTTGCTTCTAGTTGCTTTAAGGCCAATTGGCGAGCAAGCATTTTGCTTTCTTCTCTTGTTAGTTCTAGAGAAGAAATATGACCCTGTTTTGCGAGTCTTTGCTGTGTATTAAATTCGCCCCTTGCCAAGTCATAGTCTCGTTGGAAAATCTGTTTCTGTTCGTGCAACTTATCAGACAGGTTTTTTAATTGAAATAACTCATTTTTTAAAAATTGCTTATTTTGGTTGTAAAACCCATTGGAAGTTAGTGATTGGAGCTTAGTTAATGATTGCTCAAAAGTTTGAAAATCAGCTTGAAGCTCACCTAAATTTAAATTTTGTAATGCTTCAAATGAGCTAAGGGTTGACATGTCTCCTTTGTTTACTTGCTCCTTTGTTTTATCTAAAAGCAAGCCTAAATTAATTACATGTTCATGGTTTGCAGTAGATTCTATATAGGCTAGAATTTGGTTTTTACTTACCTTACTATTTTCTTTAATGAATAGTTTTAATAATTTTCCATCAATTTTTGAAACAACAGACTTAGGGCTTTCGTTGGAGCTCAATATTAAAGGGCTTCGTATTAAATCGGGATACCTTATAGAAAATGTTGCTATAAATAGAAATAGAAAGAAAAAAGAAAACATGAAGGTACCGTTCCTAATTAGCCAATTAGGGCGGTAAGCGATTATTTCATTTACTGATACGCTTCTTAACTCTTGATATTTTTTTTCTTTTTCTTCCAAATTACATAATAATTTTTGAACTTTTCTGGCTTTTTTAGCCCCCGAGCTCAAGTTGGTTTTTTACAAGGTTATAATATCTACCACCAAGGTCAGTAAGTTCTTTATGAACCCCCCTTTCAACAATCTGACCATGTTCCAATACTACGATTTGGTCTGCATTTTTAACAGTACTCAATCTATGAGCAACAATAACAACGGTTCTATTTATGAAAAAGGCATTTAAATTTTCCATTATTGTTTTTTCATTGTTTGCATCTAAAGCATTTGTCGCTTCATCAAAAAACAAATAAGTAGGATTTTTATAAATGGCTCTTGCTATTAATATTCTTTGTTTTTGACCTTGGCTAACACCATTGCCTTCTGCTCCGATTTTGGTATTAAATCCTAAGGGTAAACCCTCTACAAACTCTTCTATGTTTGCGGTTTTAGAAGCATCGTATAGTCTTTTCATATTGATATTCTCTTCTCCAACTGCTATGTTTTTAGCAATTGTGTCAGAAAAAATAAAGCCATCTTGCATTACTACTCCACATTTACTTCTCCAAAAGGAAGAGTTCATTGACTTTAAATTATAAGAACCTACCATTGTTTGACCACTTGTGGAATTGTATGATTTGAGTAACAATTTTAACAAAGTAGTTTTTCCGCTTCCACTAGACCCAACTATAGCAGTCACTTTTCCTTCAGGTATTTCCAGGTCTATTCCGTTTAAGATGGGCTTACTGACTCCTGGGTAGCTAAAAAAAACATTAAACAATAGAATGTTTTTTCTGAGTGGAAGTTCAAAATGTGACTGTGTGTCGTCGGGCTCTTCGTTTGCAACATTATGAATATCGTTTAAACGCTCTAAACTTAGTTTAGCATCTTGATATGTTTGAATAAAAGAAATGAACTGTTCTATTGGGCTATTCAACTGACCCAAAATATAATTAATAGATAACATCATACCAAGGGTAATCTCTCCATTAATTACCGATTTGGCTGCCAAATATGTTATGAATATATTTTTTCCTTCATTAATAAACAATGCCCCAGAGGCTTGTATTTGCCTCAAGGTTAAAGATTTCATATTTAGTTTAAAAAGCCTAGCTTGGATATTTTCCCAATCCCATCTTTTTTGATGCTCAGAGTTATTGAGTTTTATATCTTGAATTCCATCAATAATTTGTAAAATACTACTTTGACTTTTCGAGGCGGATTCAAAATAACTAATATTGAGAGCTTTTCTGCTTTTCAAAAACAATAGAATCCATCCTACATATATAATGCTTCCTAACATGAAAAGTAGGAAAATCGTAATATTATAAATTGAAAGTACCGTTCCTAATATAAAAAAGGTAAAAATCGAGAATATAATATTTATAACAGAATTTGTTAGAAAGCTTTCAATTTTATCATGGTCGCCTATTCTTTGTAATAGATCTCCTTGGTGTTTTGTGTCAAAAAATGACATGGGCAAACGAAGCAATTTGATAAAGAAATCAGACAAAATTGAAATGTTTATTCTCGATCCAATGTGAAGCAATATCCAACTTCTAATAAATTCAATTATAGTACGACCAGCAAAAAGCATCAATTGGCCAAACAATATTAAATTTATAAAGTTGAGATTGTGAGTATTAATAC
Source organism: Cytophagaceae bacterium (assembly GCA_031420365.1). GTDB lineage: Bacteria > Bacteroidota > Bacteroidia > Cytophagales > Spirosomataceae > Leadbetterella. The sequence continues at coordinate 4,552 of JANOMP010000005.1, read as the reverse complement.
CAATATCTATTACAGATTGCGTCATAAAAGGAAGAATAAGCTGAAGGAGACTGCCCATTATTAATCCGATTACCAATTGAACGAGCAATCCTTTATACGCGAATAAATATTCAAATATTCTTTTAAAGCCTAAGCTTGAAACCATTTTATTGTCTTCGTCGATATAAAAACTAGGAGTTACCTCAAAAAGCAATACAATACCCGCAGCTTTGCCGTTTTCAACACTGCTTCCCCAATTCGTTAAAAAATCGCTTTTTGAGACTTTCAGTATTCCCGACGAAGGGTCTGCAATTGTTACACTATTCTTTCTAATTTCTGAAACTACTACAAAGTGGTTTTGTTTCCAATGGGCGATAAAAGGAAATGGAGCTTCATTCGCTAACTTATCAAAGTCAACTTTAACCGCCAAAGATCGCAAGCCTATGGTTTCGGCAGCACTTGAAAGACTAGACATAGACACCCCTTCGCGGCTAATGCCGGTTTTTTCTCTTAGACTTTGTAATGAATAACTTTTTCCATGGTATTTAGCAACCATACGAAGACAAGTGGGACCGCAGTCCATTGTGTCTAGTTGCTTAAAAAAAGGGAATGATTTCATATTATTACAGTCCTAATATTTTGCTTGCTTAGGGGGGAATCGAAAATTTCGTAAATGATAACTACTCTTTACATGGGTAGTATTATTTGGCGTTTCAAAAATTATACCAATAAATAATTTTTTGGTGATTTTTTCCATGTAAAAAAAGGAGCTTTGTGTTTATGAACAAAACTTTTTTTGTAGGACATTTAGCCCATTTAAAAATTTTGATACAAATTTTTGTTATTAGAAATTTTAATGATAGCCTTTCATATTAAGTTTAAATGACTATTCTGATTGATGAGGCATTTTAAAAAAAATGGAAAAAAAATTAAAGTTTGTTATTATTTATTGAACTTTAGGGGTTTTTCAACCAAACCATAAAATTTCAATGAAGCAAATAATAGCAATTGCATTTTGGATAGTTTACACTTCCACTTTTTGTCAAAAAAGAGAAATTAGTCTTTTCAATGGAACTGACTTCACGGGGTGGCATATAGATGTGCCCGCTTTAGATAACAAGGCTACAGTCCAAAGCCCATTTATTATTCGAAACGGTATGTTGGTCAGCTTGGCAGCTCCACAAGGGCACATTATTACCGACGAGTTATATGAAAACTTTGATTTAGAAGTTCAGTATCGTTTTGCCGGAAAACCTGGGAATTGTGGCGTTTTGGTGTTTTGTTCAATTCCAAGAATTCTCTACAAAATGTTTCCGAAATCTATTGAATGCCAACTTATGCACCAAAATGCAGGAGATTTTTGGTGCATTGGTGAAGACGTAGTTGCACCAGACATGGAAGCTCGTCGAGGACCTAAAAAAGATTGGGGCGTAACTGAGGGCAAAGAACGCCGTGTGAAAAATCTCACCGATAATTCAGAAAAGCCAGTAGGGGAGTGGAACACCATGAAAGTGAGGTGCAAAGGAAATAAAATAACAGTTTGGGTAAATGGAGATTTAGTAAATCAAGGTGAAGCGACTGCTCAAAAAGGTCAAATAGCTCTGCAAGCCGAAGGTTCAGAAGTGGAATTTAGAAAAGTGACGTTGCAACAATTATAAGAAAAGTGGTTTGAATTATTGATTGTTATTGTATTTCAAATCATAGCGAGGCTTAGTAAATAATTTAAATGTTTTTAATAATAGATTAAGCCAAATTGTTCTTAGCTCTATAAATAATTTTAATACAGACCTAGTGGGTAAAGGGTGTTTGAAAAATTTGTGCCCGCTAATTTGTGTATTAAATTTCTTTTTTATTCTTTCAAAGTCTTCCGTTTGAAAAAAAGTGATTTGATATATGAAAGTATTATTTATTGGCGGCACAGGTAATATAAGTACACTATTGAGCGAAATGGCCATTGCCAGAGAACCTTTATCATCTGAATAGTGGAAAAAATGACCCAATAATTGGGGTGAAAAATTTGGTTGCAGACATTGAAAATATTGCAGAAACCGAGAATGCACTAAAATTACACGAATGGGATGTGGTAGTCAAGGGGATTGCAAATACACCCGAGCAGGTGCAAAAAGTCATCAATCGTTTCAAAAACAAAACCCGGTAATATGTATTCATAAGCTCGGTATCTTGCTTCGAAAAACCGCACGCGACTTTGCCAAGGCGTTCTTGGGCATGATGAGTAGGCGCAACAGCCATAGGCGAGGCATATCACATCATGTCTGACGAAGGTTTTGACATGGAATCAAATATACAACTAACTGGCCGATTGATGTCGTAGATTCGGAGGAGATGTATGAAAAGTGTTTAAATGTTGATAAAACATTAATATGGTGGGAGGAGGCGTTTCGTGAAATTTTTAATGAAACCTACAGAAAATAAAGATTAGATTATACTAGCAATTGCAAAAAAAAACGGACAAAAAAATGGAAGAACGGCTGAAGAAACCGTCTTGGTTTTTACATTTAACAGAATTATTAAGGGCAATTTTTGAAACATTAAAAGGTTATTTATTCGTAAAACACCACAAAGGCAAAAACATTGGCGAAGGAAAAGTAATATTGGTGCTTCCAGGGTTATTAAACACCGATTTGTCTACAAGGATTTTAAGAAAATATCTTGAAAAATTGGGCTTTACGGTTTATGGTTGGGAAATGGGAAGAAACCTTGGGCGAATGGCGATGTTACCTACTTTAATAGAAAAAGTAGTGAGATTGAGTGAAAAACACAGTCACAAATTAATTTTAATAGGATGGAGTATGGGTGGAATATTCGCAAGAGAATTAGCCAAACTAAAGCCACAAAACGTAGAACGAGTTATCACATTAGGAAGCCCATTTGCCGATGTATACGCTCCCAACCACGCCAAATGGATATTTGATTTATTAAATGATACCAAAGATTTAATACCCGAAATAGTGGACCAACTGGCGGTTCCTCCTACACAACCAACGGTTTCTTTTTATTCTAAAAAAGATGGGATAGTAGCATGGAAAGCCTGTATGGATTTGCCCGAAACGGCCCAACATAAAAATTATGAGATACGAAGCAGCCACTTCGGAATGGGAGCCAACCCACTAGTTTTGAAGGCATTGGAAGAGGTTTTGGATACATGAAATGCGAGGTTTTGTCTAAATATGAATTGTTATAATAATTTCACATTTCGTGTTGTAAATAAACAGTATGGATCTAGAATTTTGTATTTCAAATCTGGAAATTTAGTTTAATAGATATTGAAAAGCCAGATTTAAATCACTTTCTAAAAAAACCTTAGCAAAAAAGAAAGTTCGTAAAAGATATTTTTATATTTGCTATACATAACACAAGAATAATTTTTCAGATTCCAAACTTTTTATAACACGTCTTTAATGCAGCTTAAAGAATACCTTCAAAATTACTACCAATTATCTTCAGAATTGCTGGATAAGGCAGACCATTGGTTTGAAAAAGTGACCTATCAAAAAAACGAATTTATTTTAAAAGAAGGTGAAATTTCAGATAAAATATACTTCTTAGAGGTTGGTATTTTGCGAGAGTTTTCGTATTTTAACTTTGACTTTGACTTTGACTTTGACTTTGACTTTGACTCTGACTCTGACTCTGACTCTGACTCTGTAATTACACATTGGCTATTGTCTGATTCAGAATGGATTTACCAAATAGAAAGTTATGAACTAGGCATTCCTTCCAAAACCAACATTCAAGTACTAGAAAAAGCAAAGCTGTTTTTTATAAAAAAAGAATTACTAGAGCATCTAGTAGCCCAACATCATGAACTGGCACTTATTGCTTTAAAGATTTACCGAAAGTACTTATTACAGCTAGAAACGCGGAACCGCTTGCACCAGCTACGCAAAGTAGAAGACCGCCTAGCTCTATTTAACAGGTTGCAGCCTACCATGCACGAGCGAGTGCCACAAAAAATAATAGCTTCTTTTTTAAACACCACACCCAGCAACCTCAGCAAGGTGCGAAGCAAACTGTTGCACAAAAAAGAATAAATATAGCTACACAAATTGTCATTTGACAATTTTTTTCTTGTCAAATGACAATTTTTTATCTCAAAAAGGTTTCACACTTTTGTACACAACAAAGCCTCCGAAGATCTTGGCAGACACTGGAGGCTTTGAATATTTAATCTTTTAACAATTAAACATATAAATGTATGAAAAAAGTAGTTTCAATTATCGCTTTTGGGCTTTTGTTTTTATCATGTAAAGAAAATGACAAAATAGATGCAAATGAATACTCAAAAAATGAATTCTTAAAAAAGGAAGTTTTAGTTAACAAGTCAGCAGAAGAAGAAATTTTACAATTACAGAAAGAAGGAATAAATTTGTTTCAAGAAACGAAAAAAATTTATGATAAATCAAAAGAAGATTATGTCATTATCACCTTTGCTAGTGAAAGCGAAGAGAAATTAAAAGAATATTTTAAAAACAATGAATTATCTATAAATTTAAGCAATGAAAAACCTGAAAAAAGCCAAAATTTAGATAAAGTTAAAAGCATTGAAAATAAG
>JANOMP010000004.1:0-5806 GCA_031420365.1 Cytophagaceae bacterium | reverse complement strand
TTTATAAACTTTAATTAATGATTGCTGTTTACTGAATTTGTTGTTAGCCTTACTTTTCCGGGTTGCCGGCCCAGTCAAAAAAAGCCGAATGTCGGACCAACTGGAATGCCAGCTCAGCCAAAAACACTCACAAAAAAAAATCCTGAAAGCCGTCCGCCATGAATTTTTAAATTAATTATCAAGTTATTAGTAATTTAACTTGCTTAAAAATTTCCATACGGACGTTTTTGTGATTAATGGAACAATCAGTGATTTGTTTTCTAAAAGGTTTTATTTAATAATATTTCTCCACTCTAAATCCTGTAATGCCATAATAATAAATGATTCTAAATTATTTATTAGAACAGAAATTGTGAAATCAATAAAATGAATTAATAATGATATATGGGATAAATTAAGTGCGATAAATCCGTATTCAAATTATATTAAGAGAAAATGCAAATGATAAATCTAATATTACAAGGGAATTTACTTTCTTTTAAAAGCTTTATATATTAAAATTGATTCGTCAAAAGATTTTTCTTCCCGATTGTTTTTATTAATTTCACAAAAAATAATTTATATTCAATAGTATTAATAGTTATCAACCTTAAAAATTAAAAATGGAAAACTCTAGAAGGAATTTTGTTAGAAATTTAGCGGCAGCAAGCTTGGCATTTCCATCCTTTTCATCTGTAATGGCTCGTCAGAATCCTAAAAAACTGGCACCTTCAGATCAATTTAAAATAGGACTCATTGGGTGTAAAGGCATGGGATTTTCAAATTTACAAAGGCATTTAAAAAACAGTGGAGTTGAATGCATTGCTATATGTGACATAGATGAAAATGTATTAAATCAACGTGCGGGAGAAATAGAGAAACTTCAAGGAAAAAAACCGAAAACATATGGAGATTACAGGCAATTATTAGACAATAAAGACATTGATTATGTTATTGTTGGAACCCCAGATCATTGGCATTGTTTGAATATGATTGGGGCTTTAGATGCCGGCAAACATGTATATGTAGAAAAACCAATTGCCAATACCATGGAAGAATGTAATTTAATGGTAAAAGCAGCCAAAAAATATGGGAAAATAGTGCAGGTTGGTCAATGGCAACGAAGCGGCCCTCATTATGAAGAGGCCTACAAAATGGTACAATCGGGGATGTTTGGGAAAATCCGCCTGGTGAAAGTGTGGGCATATCAAGGCTGGATGAAGCCCGTGACCCTTGTGCCAGATAGTGCTGTACCTGCTGGAGTAAATTACGACATGTGGTTAGGGCCTGCACAAAAGAGGGCATTCAATGCCAATCGTTTCCACTTTAATTTTAGGTGGTTTTGGGACTATGCTGGAGGCTTAATGACCGACTGGGGAGTGCATGAAATAGACATTGCTTTACATGTTATGGGTGCTAAAGCTCCAATCTCAGTTATGGCTTCTGGAGGAAAATTTGCCTATCCAGACGATGCCTCTGAGACCCCTGATACGCTGCAAACTGTTTTTCAATACGATGGATTTAATATGCTTTGGGAACACGCAACAGGCATAGATGGCGGAAACTATGGCAAAACTGAAGGTATAGCATTTATTGGTAATAATGGAACTTTAGTAGTAAACAGAGGTGGTTGGGAAATTATTCCAGAGACTTATTCTGAAAACGGAACAAAGAAAAATAAAGTGGAGGCACTACCTACATTTGTAAAGAAACCAGATGATGATTATCTTTTTAGACATACGGAAAACTTTATTGCCGCTATTAGAAACAACGACCCATCTTCTTTACATTGCGGTATTGAAACTGGAAGTATTGCCGCTATAAATGCACAAATGGGAAATATTTCGTATAAACTTGGAAGAAAAGTGTTTTGGGATGCTCAAACAAACTCATTTAAAAATGATAAAGAGGCAAATCAGCTTATGAAAGCCAAATACAACAACGGCTGGGTTTTACCAAAAGTTTAATATTAAATAGATTCCTACTTTATTAACCAAATTTCTGAAATTCATTTTTCCAGAAGATTGTCATGTTCAAAACACTAGGTTTTTATTTTCTATTTCTAAGTACTATTTCTTTTTCTCAAAACCGTTTAACTTCAAAAAATGGGGGCTATTATCCTCTTTTAAACAATTGGGACAGAAAATTACCAGAAGAAATGGGACTATCTGTCTCCAAAATTAAAGAAGCAATAAATTTTCATCTTCTAAATGAAGTGAAAAACCCAAGAAGTATGGAGCAATCTCACTACCAATCATTTGGGAAAGAACCTTTTGGCTATGCTATTGGGCCTTTTTCAGATAGAGGTGAGCCTACTGGACTAATCATTTATAAAGGATATATTGTAGCAGAATGGGGTGACCCTCTTCGGTGCGACATTACACATAGTGTTACAAAAAGTTTTCTTAGCACAATTGTGGGCTTGGCTATAGATAAAGGTCTAATAAAAGATGTAAATGATAAAGTAGCCCCTTATCTTCCTCCCATCGAAATTTATAATCAGCCATTAACACGGAATGCGGAAGACTTTGGAAAACCAGAACTTTTAACCCCATTTGAAACTCCGCATAATCGCTTAATTTCTTGGGACAATATGCTTAGACAGAATAGTGATTTTGAAGGAACACTTTGGGGAAAACCCGATTGGGCAGACCGCCCAGATGCTGATCCTTCAAAATGGCAAAATAGAAAACGAAATGTACCAGGAACCGTATATGAATACAATGATGTTAGAGTAAATGCTTTGGCATTGGCAGCAACCAGCGTTTGGCGAAAGCCTCTTCCCTTGGTATTAAAAGAAAATATTATGGATGCCATAGGTGCTTCAAACACATGGCGATGGACTGGGTATAGAAATTCCTGGATAGTTTTAGATGGACAAGCGGTACAATCTGTTAGCGGTGGTGGACATTGGGGTGGTGGAATGTTTATTAATGCCTTTGATATGGCTCGTTTTGGAATCCTGACTTTAAACAAAGGCAATTGGAATGGCAACCAATTAATTTCAGAACAATGGCTAAAACTATCTACTACGCCTTCGATATCCGAGCCTACTTATGGCTTTATGAACTTCTTTTTAAATACCAATAAAAAACTGCTGCCATCTGCTCCCACCAACAGCTATTATCATTTAGGCAACGGTACCAACATGATTTATGTTGATCCGGACCATGATTTGGTTGTGGTGCTTAGGTGGATTGACAATAAGGCACTAGATGGAATGGTGAAGCTGGTTTTGGAAGCTTTTAATTAATGGCTATTTATATATATTTTAGTTCATTAAAGATTTTTAAAAGTTATTTAATTAGATAAACTTCAAGATTTCAACTACCAAAGTTTTTGGGTATCTGTTACAAAAACACGGGAGCAAACTGTGTAAAAACCGCCATTTTGATCTTTATATTTGAGTTCAACATAAAATGCTTGATTCCCTTTTTTAGGATAGCTTTTTGAAACTTTTATCTGAGGGGAATCGTTAATTTTTAATCTTTTATTAAGCCAAAGATTATTTCTAAAATCCTTATCAGAAGAAGTAGTCTCCCAAAGAGATGCTTCTACCAAATCATTTTTATTCGCTGTAACAACTAAATCAGCACTTGCCTTCGTACTTGTAATTTCCCATGTACAATCTGGATATTCTCTATTACTAATAGTTATTCCAAAAAAGGCACTCAAGGTTTCTAACGCTTGTTTTCCGCCATCTAAGTTATGGCCTGCATTCGGTACATAATGTATCATTTTTTTACCTGGAATTTCAGAATAATAATGCTTAATTGCATCTACTGTCCAATATTCATCATTAGTGCCAATAATTATAAGCTTTGGAATAGTGTAATTTTTACGATAAGAAAAAGGGTCAATCATTGCCGTTAAAACTCTGCCCTCTTCTGTGTCTGTACCTTGCGGTATTCCTAGTTTTACATAATCTTCTATTTCTACACTATATTCTCCATAGGTAGTGAATTGGTATTGCAATGTTGCTGGCATATTTAGCATATCTATTACCATAGGAGCAATGGCCTTTACTCGAGAATCATCAATAGCAGCTGAAAGCCAAGTGGCCCAACCACGCTTTGAAGCGCCTGATATCACGAAATTATTCACCTGTTTTCCAATTTTTGATTTTGAAAAATCTTGCACAGCGTCCATTGCTTTTACCGCAGATTTTACCATCGGAAATAACAGTGGCCAAGAATAATCTTTGTCTTGTTTAAATTGGTGTAGGGTATGCGAAATTAGTGCGTCTTCAGTTAAATCTCCATATAAGGGCTGGTTAGGAGCTTGTTTTAAAAGAGCAACAATTCCTTTGTTTTTGGTTGCCAACTCTGCCAAGGGCTGCCAAAGGCCATCCGTTTTACTCCAATTGGGTTGTTCTTCTTTGTTAGATCCTCCAGTAATAAATAATAAGGCCCCATCATATTTTACGTTTTTTGGAACTATAACTGTAAGTTGATGCCTCCAAGTATATTCCCTCCATTGTTGGGAGGTCAATAACAAGTTATACAACTTGACGCCATCTATTTCCAAAGAGTCTTTCAGTTCCCAATTAAAAGTTTTGTCTCCGTTTTCGATGTAACTTTTTAAAGCGGATTCTGGGGTAATTATTGGTTTAAGTGCTTGTGAATTTGCGGAAATAGTTATTAAAAAAAGCAAAAGGCTTAAGACTAATCTCATAGAATAAAATGTTAAATAAATAATGTCATTAAAAGTACAAAAAAATAGATAAATTCAAGTCTTATGGTATTTAAATTATTTAGAACTATATGGGTTGTTGTTGCTTTAATATTCAGGGTGAATAATTTAGATTATTCTCTTTTCTAAAAGTTCAATAAGAAAAACAGACATCCGATTTGTTTTTAAACCTAGCTATTATACAAAATTTCACCATAGATCCATAAAGTTTCACAAAGCTCTTATTTTATGAATCTTTGTTTTTATTTCCTCTTTGAAAACTTTTTTTAATTAATATTTTTTTAATTTTTTATAAATAGCTTTTTAATGTGTCATTTGGATTAAGAAAACGAACATCCTATTTTCTTTTAAATCTAGCTGTTACACAAAGTTTCACAAAGCTCTTATTTTTTGAAACATTGGCTTTTTTTCTTCCTTAAGATCTTTGTGTAATTAATACTTTTGTTTTATTCATGGGTGAATTAAACTGTTAAATTTGATAAGTTTTAGTAATTATCATGCTCCAACACAATTAATTTGAGTAGCCCAAAAATACCCAATAGCCCCAACTACAAGCAACAGCAAACCATAAAATGGCCAAACGGATTTCGACCTCATTTGGTATATTATCTCCAGTTTTTCAGAGGGCCTTTCCATGTCATACACATTGAATATATCTATTTTCCCTTCTTTGTATTTCTTCTTGATTTTGTCATATTGTTCTCTGTAGAAAGTTTCCAAGGCTAAATAATACATATCCAGATACATTAGTGGCAATATGGGCAAAACAAGCACAAACCAAGGCAAAGCAAAGGTTTTAGAACTAAAAACTAACAAAGCTGAAACTATACTTATACACCAAGTTTTGGCATTTCTACTGTTTTCAGTCATTCGCTTTATCAGCTCCTGATATAGGCTCATCTGATGATGTAGGGCTGTTTGAAGGGTTGAATCCATTTGGAATATTATTTTCTATTTGTTTTACAATTTCTTTCCATTTTGCTGCTCTTGAGTTTACACTTATTTCTTTTGAAAGGTCGAAGTTGTCATTTTTCCCTGAAATAGGTAGAGCTTTATCATAAATATTTAATTCAGACAAATCCGTTTTTGTCCAATCACATTCGCTAACAAGAATTGGTATTATTTTTAAATTTCC
>JANOMP010000003.1:0-5358 GCA_031420365.1 Cytophagaceae bacterium | reverse complement strand
TTAATCCTTATTCTACTGGAATTTGGTTTCTGCTCAAAACTTGAATTTCATAAAGATATAATAGAAAGTCTTAATCCTTATTCTACTGGAATTTGGTTTCTGCTTAGTAAAACTAGAAAGCAAAGGGTACAAGGTAACATTGTCTTAATCCTTATTCTACTGGAATTTGGTTTCTGCTAGCCGATTATTTAAAGCTCTGTTAATCAAATTATTAATACCTAAATTATTAAAATTATTAAAATATATATGTGTTTTGTTATGTAACATTTGTTCCTAAATATCCTAAAAAAAATAGGTGTTGCTTTGTTTCCTGTTAAATTCATACGTTAGCTCTTTCCCAATTATCAACAGACTATTAAGCATGTCTTCGCCTACTGGCATAGCCAATATGCTATCTTTGTTTTCATAAGCGTCTTGTATTTCTTTTAGAGCTGTTGTAACTTCTAGGTATAATTTACGATGCAATTTTGCAAAAAAAATTGATTTTTGTACTCTCATACAACCTTTTTTTTCAAGATATTTTGCTACGAGTCTCCTTACCTTATTGTCTTCAATATCATACATTATAAAACAATACATTTCTTCTGGTTTTTTATGCGTGTCTAAACTTAAAAATTGAATCAAACGATTTATATCGGGCGGTATTTCCGTTTTTTCATTGTCAGGAAATCCTCTTGGTAGTTGTGTTAATACCCCAGTGTTTTCCATTGTTATCGTATCAAATGGAGATCTTCGTTTTCTACGTGGCATAGCTGCTATTAAACAAAAATTCATAGATGATAGCTTGTACGGTCTCATTAAGTTGTATACTTACATTGGTTTTTGGGGTTTTTACTACTGAAAACCCCTTTTTGCCATAAAATATACTTACCTCCGCTTTTTGTAAATGCTGCCTTGCACAAAATTTCAAACCAAATGGAATAGGAATCACCATCTCAACTTGGATCTCATTAGTGCTAAGTAAACACACTATGTCTTTTTCTATTTTTTTTATTATTTCAGGCACAAAAGGGTCAATTTTCGGCCTAATTGGTCCAGAAGGGTTAATGATTTGGTTAATTCTTTGATGAACATCCACATTGATGGGTTGCTTTATAGAGAGTTCTGTTTCTTTTATTGGATTTTCTATTTCTAGCATAGCGTTTTTTGAATGCCATAATTCCCATTGCAATTCTTCAGGGTTGTCATTAAAATAGGCATCAGGGTCATGAGCCAAAAAACACACTCTTGTGGCATCGCATGTTCGGGTGTCTAGAGTGCCAAGCAAATGTATTCTTTCGGCAAATGTGCGGGCAAAATCCAAATAGAATTTTTTAAATACTATCAAATCTTCAATAGGACTTTCCAATTTAAACCAGATTTTAAGTCCATTTTGACTAGGCGATACATAAAAAAACCAAACATCCATCTGCTCTTTAATAAGATTTTTCAAGTCTTTGCTTTGGCCAGGGGTTTTCAAGCAATCATCAAAATCAACTACTATTGCATTAATATATAAGAAATTGTCGCTATGTCTTTGTCCATTTTCAAATTCGGCACCAATCAAGTAGGGTAAGCTTAATTTCACTGTTTTATATACTTTGTTATCTATCTCCGCTATTTTTCGAATACGTGCCGTTTCCAATGCTAGCTTATTGCTACTATTGGTGATCAATGGCTTCAAACTCCCAAAATCAATAGGTATTAAAGTTTCAGAAGGGTTTTGTCTAATATTGGTTCCGTAAAAAAAAATCATATTTATTTATTTTCAATTCTCATATTGCGTCCTAGAACATCACCCATTTTACAAAAATTAATGTCTTTATCTTAGTAGCATACCTGCCAACTTTCATGCATTAAATGATTTTAATTTTGTAGCTAATTGCTGAGCTTCTATTTCTATATGTACTTGCCTGCTTCTACTAAGTCCATTAAACAAAATAATTTCGGCCAAATAGTCATTAAAAGTGTGTATTAAAATTCTTTTACCCGATACATTTAGCCAATAGTTGCCATTCGTTACCTCAAAAAATTCAGCATAAATCACCTCTTGAAGGCAAAGATGGCAGACTACATAATCAGCCCAAAACCGATAAATTTCTATAATGTCATACACAAGTACTGGCCTGTTGTACTCATCACGGTGCATTACACCCAAGTAAGGATCAATTCCTGCCTTTATCAATGCCCCTTCTACTTGGCTGTAAAGCATACCATAAGCATAATTTAACAAGCAGTTAAACATGTCTTTAGCTGGGTGCTGGCTTCTGCGTTCGAATCGATAGTTTTCTGGTAAAATAGAATTAATAAATTCAAAGTAAATTTTACTCATTTGCCCCTCAAAACCACGCATACTGCTAAATGCTTCGCTGCGGTCGTTCACTGGGAAGTGTATAATTTTATGTTTGAAATTGTCTATTTTTTTGGCTGTCACAATCCCACTTTCATTAAAGCCTTGTTTTAATTCAGTCAATAATTTTAAAACCACTATATGGTTATCTGCCTTTTTTACAAGCAGGCTTTTTACCCAGTGTATAGAGGCCTCGTTTGCAGCAAAGGCAATCTGGTTTTTTCTGATGGTACTAATAGAGCCAAATTTATTGGACCATATCCTAGCCATAGGAAAACCCTTGGCATCAATAAATTGAATATCTATCTGGCTATCAACTGCCAGAGCCACCACTTCATAGGTAAGTTTAGTGCTTTGGTGTAAACATATTTGCTTAATTTGGGTGGCTGCCAAAAAATGTTCTTGCTCATCGGTTCGTATCCAAAACCTCCCGTTTTTTACTGCTATGCTGCTTCCGCGTTTATTTAATATGACTTGCATTGTTTTTTGGTGAAAATTAGTTTATTTGTGTGCAGTTTAATTTCACTAATATGCCCTTAAATAAAAATCAGTTTCACAGATTAAGTATTATTCACGACACATTGGTGTCTTTTAATAGATTTACTTTTACCGAACTGTTAAAAAAAGTAAATAACAACTCGGACCTTTCGGCCAATGTCTCAAAAAGGACACTAATCAATGATATAAATTTCCTAAAGGAACTGGGTGCCCCCTTAGCGGACAGAAAGCGATATTACCAATATTCTGCTCCGTTTTCGCTTTATGAAATACTTAACCCTACAGAAAAAAACGTATTTAACGAGGCACTCTCTTTACTAAAAAAGATTGAAAAAACGAACCAATTTCATTCCTTATTACCTGAAATTTCTGCCTTTTTATTACGGTTTAAGTCTAATTCAAGTACTGAAAATAAAATAGTTTTCTATGATGATAATCCCAGCTACATAGGTTTGGAATATCTAGCTGATTTTTATACCTATATTTTGCAGAAAAAGGTTTTAGACTTACAATATGTAGATTTTGAAAAAAACAGGTTTACTTTCATTTTTCATCCTTATGTTTTAAAGCAATATAGCAACCGCTGGTATGTATATGGCTATACCGAAGCAGAAAACAAAGTTTATGTGTTGCCTTTAGACAGAATTAGGCAGGTAAAATTAAAAGAAGGTATAAAATATAAAGAGAATATAGACTTTAACCCACCCACTTTTTTTAGTGAAATGATTGGCATTGGTCGCCTTGACAACCAAATACCGCAGAGAATAGTGGTGAGAGTGTATGGCCAAACGGTAGATTTTATGAGCACAAAAAAAATACATCAGTCCCAGGAGATGATTGCTGAAGAAGAAAATTATGCGGACTTTGCATATTCTTTAATTGATAATTTTGAATTTAGAAGTAAGATACTAGCACTTGGTGCTCATGCTGAGGTGTTGGAGCCATTAGTGCTAAGAGAGTCGTTTAAAAAATTGACAGAGGAAATCGTGCTTAGGTATTGAAATTCAAATAATTACCTATAAAAATTTTTCAATTTCGGCATTTATTTGTTCATAAAAAATTTCTTTTTTACAGCCAAAAATTGTTTCTGTTTTTTGGATTAATCCACTCAAATAGGGAATTTCAGAAGCAGCAATAAATTTTCCTTCATGGGCATATTCATTTCGTAGGTCATTTATAAATCGTTGGCCAGTAGGTAAGGTTTTATTTCTGGCTTTAATATATGGTTTTAATTCAGATAGAAAACACTTTATATTTTTGTTAGTTTCAGCATGCAACAAAAGTGCATCAATTTTCAAAGGGATTGAAAAATGGATTTTCCCATAATCATCTTTATAGTTTTCATATATTGTTGGCATTCCAATCGTAATTTTATCTAATATTACCCTCGAATAATTATCATAACTTCTAATTAAATCACAACTATAAATTGTACCCAAACAGGTATTTAAAAGAAATTCAAAAAAATTATGGAAATATAATACTGCTTCATTTATATTTTCTTGTTTAATTATAAATCTGGATTTCTCAAAAAGTTCACCTAATTTATACCAATATTTTTCAGGAAAATTGTCAGGAAAATTTTCAATATCTAAAAATGATATTCCTTTAATCATTTCATTATAAAAACTATATTTAAAGTTTGATGTATTTAAAGTTGTCGCTAATTTCTTTGCTTCATCAATAAGTAAATTATATCTATAATATGCCAACAATAATAGTTTATCAGGCTTTTGTTTAGGGCATACCCCATAAGTAACCATAAAATTTCTAATTGAAAGTGCCGCTTTATAATCAGCCTGTGTTATTAGTGCTAATACTTGCTGTTTTGCTAAACTTTCCAAAAATTTTGAAGGGAAATCCAGCTCCCTAAACTCAACTCCTTCCGCATTTTGTAATTGTTTCACTTTATTACCAAATGTTTCAATCAACCTTAAGGTTAAAGCCTGATTTATTTGGTCGATACCACCTTGAGGGTACAAAAAAACCTGTTTTACTTTCTCAGGGTATAATAAATTTTCATTTATCTTTTTAAAATAATCGTATTGAAAGCCAATATCCGTTACGTTTTGAGATACACTAAACAAGTCAATTTCTGTGTTTGCAAAGAAAACATCTTCTTTTATCAATTTAGAAATTATATCAGCATAATATACGGAATCATTCTCCTTGTTTTGAAATTTTACCTTTTCGCTTTTAAATGCTTCTTCTTGGTCGGTATAAACTAGCATGATAACATCAAGATTTACATCTTTTTGTTTTAGGTATTCAATTGCTGGTCTTACAATTGGGAAATCAATAATTGATCGAAACAAATTATAATTATCATCAATAATTTTCCCAGTAGTTCTTGGTGAAATAGTATAGAAATCAGGAAACTCATTACTTGGCTTCCTAACCTCTATTTTAACAGATGAGTCATTTGTTTTTTGAACAAAATACTTAGGAAATTTTTCTCCTTTTTCTTCAATTACTTCAAAATTATATTCTTCAATTTTATTCACAGGAATTTGTATTTCCCTCGTTCCAAG
>JANOMP010000002.1:0-43664 GCA_031420365.1 Cytophagaceae bacterium | reverse complement strand
CTAACAACAAATTCAGTAAACAGCAATCATTAATTAATTTTATAAAATTCAGGGTTTCACTCTAAATCCTGTAAATCCAAATTTAATTATTTTTGAAAGTATTATTCAAAGAAATTTTAAAATGATTAATTTAAATCTCTTATATAATACTTTCCTTTTCAAAATGTTTATATTTTTAAACACCAAAGCATTTTAGGTAATTTTATTTCTATATTTGTTTGAAAGAAATAATCTCAATTATAGTTCAACATTTTGTTTAAATTGCTATATTTTCGATTGCGATTCAGATTTTAAAAAAATTAATACGATAAGAATACCCTTTTTCATAATGACAATTTTTACTTCCGGCTCAAAAATTAAATTTTTATTCCTACCAATATTATTAATATTCATTGTTTTATTTACTAAAGATGCCTATTCATTTAGCTCTGTGGATATTACAATATCTGGAAAAATTAGCGAAATTGATGAGAATAATGTTTACAGTCCTATACCTGGTGCTGCTATCAGAGAAAAAGGCACAAGCAATGGTGCAATTTCTGATGCAAATGGATTTTATTCCATTAAGGTCAAAGAAGGAGCAATTCTAATTTTCTCTTCAATTGGTTATGTTTCTAAAGAAATAGCGATTAGTAAAAAAACACAAATTGATGTAATTCTAATTTCTGATATTCGTGCTTTGGATGAAGTAGTAGTAAGTGGTTATCAAAAAATTGACCGGGCACAATTTACAGGTGCAGCTGTAAAATTAAAGGGAGATGAAATAAAATTAGCAGGTACTATTGATGTTAGCAGAATGTTGGAAGGTAGAGCTTCAGGAGTTTCTGTTCAAAATGTATCAGGAACCTTTGGATCTGCTCCAAAAATTAGAATTAGAGGTGCAACTTCCATAAATGGTGAAAACAAGCCATTGTGGGTAATCGACGGTGTTGTTTTAGAAGATGTAGTAAATATATCCAATGATGATTTAGCGTCTGGCAATGCCAATACTTTATTAGGATCTGCAGTGGCAGGTCTAAACTCTGACGATATAGAAAGTTTTCAAATATTAAAGGATGCGTCAGCAACAGCATTATATGGTGCTAGAGCTATGAACGGTGTCGTAGTAATAACTACCAAAAAGGGAAGAGTACAGCCTACCACAATTAGCTATTCTAACAATATGAATCTAACCTTAAGGCCAAGCTATAATACCTATAACATCATGAATTCTAACCAGCAAATGGGTGTCTATTCGGAGTTAGAAAGAAAAGGCTGGTTGACATACAGCGATGTTTCAAAACGTTCCAATTCTGGCATTTATGGAAAAATGTATGATTTGATTAGTACTTATGACCCAGTAAGTAAAAAGTTTGGATTGGAAAATACCATTGAGGCCAAATCAAATTTTCTACAGAGATATGCTTCTGAAAATACGGATTGGTTTGACTTATTATTTAGAAACTCTTTAACACAAGAGCATTCCTTAAGTATAAATTCTGGTACAGAAAGTTCACAATATTATTTTTCTACCTCAATTTATGATGACAGTGGCTGGTCCATAGCCGACAAAGTACGAAGATATACAGCAACTATGAGAGCTAATTATAAATTAAGCCAAAAAATATCGGCAGCCTTTATTATGGTGGGGTCAATTAGAGAACAAAAAGCCCCTGGCTCTCAAGACCGAGTAAATAATGCTTTTCAAGGTAGATATGACAGAGATTTTGATATCAATCCATTTAGCTTTGCTCTAAATACAAGTAGGGCATTAACTGCCTATGACCAAAATGGAAATTTAGAATATTTCAAAAGAGATTTTGCACCTTTTAATATTATTCATGAATCTTCCAATAATACCTTAGATATCAATCAATTAGATTTAAAGTTTCAATCTGAATTACAATATAGAATTAATAAGAATTTAACATATGACGTTTTAGGAACAATCAGATATGTAAATTCAAGTAGAGAAAATAAGATTTATGAAACTTCTAACCAAGCAAATGCCTATCGGGCTGCAGGGTCCTCTATTATAAGGGCAGCAAATAAATATTTATATCAAGATCCCGATGACCCCGAAGCTGAACCAGTTGTAGTTCTACCACAAGGTGGAATCTATAAAAGAAATGATGACAAATTGGTAAATTATTATGGAAGACACCAAATAAATTTTAATAAATCCATCACGGAAAAACACATTTTCAATATTTTTTTAGGTCAAGAAATTCGATTCGCAAATAGAACTGAATCTTTCCTTAATGGATATGGATATCAATATGATAAAGGCGGAGTACCCTTTACTGATTATAGAATAGTAAAGCAAGGTCTAGATTATAATTTTAACTATTATGGTCTTAATCTGGAAAGGGATCGCTTTGTTGCTTTTTTCTCCAATGCTTCTTACACGTTGAATAATAAATATACAGTAAACGCAACGGCTCGAATGGATGGGTCCAATCAATTGGGAAGAGCTATTTCTGCTAGATGGTTACCCACTTGGAATATCAGTGGTTCTTGGAATGCCAAAGAAGAAGGATTTCTAAAAGAAGTTGACTTAATTAGTAGACTAACTTTAAGAGGAACTTATGGACTAACTGCAAGTATTGGAAATGCACAAAATTCCACGGCTATTTTTAAAAATCAATTGACCACTCGTCCATTTTTGTCAGAAAAAGAGTCAAAAATTTATATTGAAAACTTAGAAAACAGTGAATTAACTTGGGAAAAACAGTTTGAAACGAATGTTGGTTTTGATTTAGGTTTATATAATAATAAAATAAGTTTAATCGTGGATGGTTACCACCGAGATGGTTTTGACTTAATTGGTATTTTAAAAACCTCTGGCGTAGGTGGAGAACTGTTTAAATTAGCAAACTACGCAAACATGGTTTCGAATGGAATTGATATGGGAATAGTAACAACAATTATGAATACCAAAAAATTTCAATGGAAAACAAGCTTAAACTATGGATATAATAAAAACCAAATTACAAATTTAAAAAGCCTTCCACTTATATACAATTTAATAAAACAAGAAGGTGGCCCCCAGGTTGGCTATCCAGTTAGAGGAATATTTACCTTAGATTTTAAAGGTTTAAACGGAAATGGAATACCCACTTTTGCAAACGAAAAAGGCGAAATTAGTACAATTGTTGATGTTCAAAGTCAGGAAACAAAATATTTAAAGTATGAAGGACCTTCAGACCCAACCATGTTTGGGGGTTGGTCTAACACTTTTAAATATAAGAATTTTGATTTAAATGTGTTTATTTCTTTCCAAGGAGGAAATAAAATAAAATTAGATTCAAAGTTCAATGAATCCTACAGTGATTTAACTGCCTCACCAAAAGAGTTAGCAAATAGATGGTCGTTACCTGGAGATGAAAAAATAACAACTATTCCGGCCATTCTTGATATTCGAACTTCTTCGCAATTGGATGGAGATGAATTTCCTATGACACACTATAATTTATCATCTGCAAGAGTTGCAAATGGAGATTTTATACGATTAAAAAATGTATCATTGGGATATCAAATCCCATTGGGATATGTTAAAAAATTAGGCTTGAAGTCATTATCAGCCAAGTTTTCAGCCACCAATTTATTGTTATTGTATTCTGATAAAAATTTATTAGGTCAAGACCCTGAGTTTTTTGGGTCTGGAGGAGTCGCTTTACCCGTCCCTCAACAAGTTTCATTTTCATTAAAAGCTGGAATTTAAATTGAATCAAAAAAAAAATGAAAATAATACAATATTTTTTACTTAGTTTCCTCTTAATATCTTTCACAAACTGTGAAAAATACTTAGACACGGTTCCTGACAATAGAACTGAAATTAATACTGCAGAAAAAATATCTGAACTTCTTGTAAGTGCGTATCCTTCGGGTAATTATTCCCCATTTTGTGAAATAATGTCAGATAATGTTGGTGATAATTATGCAAATTCTACAGTGAATCCAATTTACAGTAAGCCTTATTTTTGGGAAGATGTTTTACAATTAGATCAAGACTCTCCTCAGTTTTATTGGGCATCTTGTTATTCAGCAATTGCAGCAGCTAACCAAGCATTAGCATCAATTAAAAATTTAGGAGATGACCAAAATTTAAATGCTCAAAAAGGAGAAGCTTTGGTTGCGAGAGCGTATTCTCATTTTATGTTAGTTTCTTTATTTTCTAAGTTCTATGATCCAAGTACTGCGGCATCTGATTTAGGAATACCTTATGTGACTGAACCCGAAAATGTAGTAATTAAGCAATATGATCGCAAAACGGTAGCTTTTGTTTACGAAATGATTGAAAAAGACTTAGTAAAAGGTCTACCATTAATAAAAGATGAAGTTTATAAAGTACCCGCTTTCCATTTTAACAGAAATGCGGCCAACGCATTTGCCTCAAGATTTTATTTGTATAAAAAAAATTATGATAAAGTTATAGAACATGCGAACAATGTAGAAGGTGAAGCAGGCTTTAGTTTGAATATGAGAAATTGGAATACCGATTATTCAACGAAGAGTTTTACTGTAATTCGAACAATCTATAGTCAAAGTACGGAAAAATCAAATTTGTTACTTGCAGAGACCGGTTCTTATTGGGGAAGAAACTGGGCTGGAGCGCGTTATAGTCTTCCTACTAGCATAGGTCAGTCTTTATATTTTGGTACTAATCCTGCTGGTGGCAATTGGGCTTATTCTCTTTTTGGTGGAGACCGAGGAGTATATTTACCGAAATATAATGAGCTTTTCGTTAGAACTAGCCCAAGCTCTAACATTGGAAATGGATATTTGATGATACCTTTATTTACTACCGAAGAAGTATTGTTTAATAGAGCCGAAGCAAACTTAAATAAAGGAAATATTACAGCTGTTTTGGCCGATTTAAACACTTTCCTTAGTCTTAGAATCCGCAATTATAATCCCACTACACATACATTAACAACTCAGAAAAATAATGCATTTTACAGAACTACCAATACAAACAATGCTTTGCTGAATACTATTCTTACTTATAAAAGAATTGAGTTTATGCATGAAGGTATGCGTTGGTTTGACTTGCTACGTTTCAAAGTTCCAATTACCCATGTAAATATCAGTGGATCTAGTCAAAACTTATCAGCTTCAGACCCACGCAGAGTTTTACAAATTCCCCAAGAAGCAGCGCTTTCTGGTTTACCTTTAAATCCTAGATGATATTTTTATTTAAAATTTAGATGAAAAAAAAATGAAAAAAATAAAGTTCTTGTTCCTCTTACTCCCTTTTGTAATTACAGTTTCCTGTAATAAAGAAGAAGATTTAAGTGCTATTGTAGAAGGATTAGGCGGCGAAAAAATTAATAAATTACCAATAGATGATTGGTTGGCTCAAAATTTCACAAAACCTTTTAACATAGAAGTAAAATATAGATGGGATCCATTTGAGGTGCCCTTAGATAGAACCCTAGTGCCCCCTCTTGTATCTAAAGTTCAGCCTACTATGGAGGCTGTTAAGAAAATCTGGATTGACCCTTATATAAAAGTTGCTGGCGAAGATTTTATAAAAAGATTTTGTCCAAAACAATATGTTTTGGTAGGCAGTGCAAACTGGAATACCGACGGCACAATAGTTTTGGGAACAGCGGAAGGAGGAAGAAAAGTAATTTTATATCAAATAAATAATTTTGACAAAAAAAATGTACCTATTGTAAAAGAGATGCTACATACTATTCATCATGAATTTGCTCATATTTTGCACCAAAACATACTATATCCAATCGCTTATAAACAAATAACTCCAGGCACCTATACTTCTAATTGGTATAATATTTCAGAAGAAGAAGCCTTAAACTTTGGCTATGTTACCTCTTATTCAATGCTCAATCCAGACGAAGATTTTGTGGAAATGGTGGCCACTCTTTTGGTGGATGGACAAGCGGTTTTTAATGCAAGATTAGCGACTTTAAAAACTAATCCTGGGGCAAAAGACGCATTAATAAAAAAACAACAAATGGTAATTGATTATTTTTTAAAGACATATAATATCAATTTCAAAACGCTTCAAAACATTACTCAAACTGAAATTGCAAATTTCACAAAGTAATAATAAAACCAAATTCTAATAATGAATAAAATAAATAAATTTCCTTTTCTATTCATTGTCTTTTTACTGGGATTTACCTCCTGTCAAAAAAACGAAATAGAACTTCTTTTTGAAGAATCTGCAAATAAAAGAGTGACTTCATTAATTGACAGTTACAAAACTAAATTAGTGCAATCGACTAATGGTTGGAAAGGTGCATACTACCCAAATGGTGCAAAAGATGGCGGCTATAGTTTTTATTTGAAATTTGATAAAAATGGAAATTTATCGATGTACTCTGATTTAAGTATTATAGCATCTGATAGAGCTTTTGAAACTACTTATCAAGTAAAAGCACTCCAAAAACCTACTTTAATTTTTGATACTTATTCTTATTTACATGAATTAGTAAATCCAGATTATAACGGAGGCACAGGTGAATCTGCGGATTTAGAACTAACAATAATAGAAGCAACTGATGATAAAATAGTGTTGGAGGGATTAAGGAATAAAACAGAATTAATTCTCACAAAATTAGGTAATTCAGAATTTGATGCCCTTTCAAAAGGAACTCTTTCTAATATCTTAAAAAGTACCCTTGATTATGCATTCTCAGAAAGTTTTATAACTTTAACCTTACCAACTGGTGAAAAAGTAGACATTTTTTTTGATTATAATTCTAAAATATTTTCTGCATTTTTTATTAGAAATAATGATATTTCAGATGTCAGTTCAGCATTTATTACTACTACTTCGGGTATTCAATTAAGAAAACCTGTTACAATTTTAGGAACAAGAATTGAGGAATTACTTTGGGATAATGTAGCTAAGCAATATTATTTTAATTCCGCAGGCAAGAGAGTTAATCTAACGAAATCAATTAGGCCAGCAATGCCATTTTATTATGCACTTGGCACATTGTTTAATGATTTTGTGCTAGAAGAAAAAATTGTTGGTCAAAATGAACAATTCAAAAAAGTATTCGCTGAAATAAAAAGTGAAGTAATTAAATTATCAACAGTCGCTCCTATTCGTGTTCTGGGTGATATTACTTTTAGTTATTTACCCGAAGATGGTGTTTTTGCTTTAATTTTTAATTATACTCGCACTTATCCTGACAGAGTTGATGAATTTGGTGGTGTTTTGTTTTATGAACCACGATTAGATGCTAAAGGCAACATTTCTTTTGTTAGGCTTGCAGACACTGGTACCTTGTCTCAAGGGCAGTTTTTTAATGGAATAAGCCCAATTGTAAATGCTGGAGTTAAAAAATTTACAGATATTATAGAATCTAATTCTTTTGCTTGGGATTATCATCCAACTGAAGCTAGAACAGCTGTAATGAAAGCAATTCAAACTCCTGGTTTTGAGCTAAAAGGTAAAATTTATTAAAAAAATACCTCCTACAAGATTAATTGTATTTTGTCTTTAGGTATATAAATATGGGTTTCCCTTTCGTTTTTAAAAAGATTGCGTAAGGATAGAATCAATTAGGATCATTTTAATTTAACATTGCTATAACTATTTGAAAAACTTACTACTATGCAAAGAAACTACATACTTTTATTACTTTTTATGTTTACATTTTCTTTGGCACGAAGTCAAAAAAATATAAACGATAAAAAATCTGATTTCCCTGCCTATATGGGAAAGATTAAAAAAATTGAATTTAAGAAAGGAAATGATATTTTTTGTCCCGTTACAGGAAAAGATGCTCATACATTTATTCCTTCTTTGCAAAAAGATAATTCTAATGCAAGAATTTCCACAAAAAGTACTTTTATTGTAGAATATATTGATTTCCCTGTACAAGCTAAAAATGCTTTTCAAGCAGCCGTAGATATTTGGGCTGGATTAATACAATCTCCTGTACCTATACGCGTAATAGCTTATTGGTCAAAACTAGAAAAAACTACTATAGGCTCTGCATCACCTTCTGATTTTACTCGAAATTTTCCAGGTCAACAAAAAGAAGGTGTTTGGTATCCGATAGCTTTAGCTGAAAAATTAGCAGGAAAAGAATTGAATTCTCCTAATGAATATGATATTAAAGCAAGATTTAATTCAGACCTAAATTGGAGCTATAGTGGGGTTCCCAAAGGAGGGCAATACGATCTAACAACACTTGTTTTACATGAACTTACTCATGGATTGGGTTTTTGGGGTTCATGGGGTGTTAAAAACAATCAAGGTTCTTGGGGATTTGGAACCGGTTCTCCTGTAATTTATGATACTTACATGTATAATGCTAATGGAGTACAACTTGTAGATACAGCAATTTTTATCAATGGATCAATCCCCCTTCGAGCACAAATAACAAGTGAAAATATTGTTTTTAATGGTATATTTACTAACACCCAAACTACTTCCAAGCCTCGAATTTTCTCTCCAAGAACTTTTCAACAAGGCTCAAGTATGTCTCATTTAGAAGATAAAACATATCCCTCAGGCGATAAAAATTCATTAATGAAATCGGCATCTAGTACTGCCGAGGTTATATTAGATCCTGGCCCTTTAGTAAAATCAATATTTGCAGATATGGGATGGTCTGGTACACAAATAGTACATGATCCACTTAAAAGTTCCGAAAAAAACCCAAGCACTGTTGACTTATCAGTAAAAATAACTACCGATAATGTTTTAAAACCTAACTCTTTTTTATTGTATTATACCGAAAATGATACGCTTTTTTCGAAAGCTAAAACTATAGTTTTAAAAAATGATGGCAAGTCTGATATATATAAAGCCACAGTGCCAATTACGAAAACAAATGCCATAATTCGGTATTATTTTAAAGTAGAAGATGAAACAAAAAGAACGTATACAACACCTGCCGAAGCCCCAAGAAAGGGATATTTCGGCTTTCAATTGGCGGTTCCTGATGTCACTTCTCCTACAATTTACGCTAAGCCAATAAATTTTGTAACATCAACCGCCTCTTTGAATATTTTAACTTTAGCAGAAGACAACTACCAAGAAGGCATTGATACCATATATGTGGAATACTCATTAAATGGACAAGTAAAGCCCCCCTTTGGATTAAAAAAATATAATAAAGTTAGGGATGGTATAGAATTCTCAACTGGAGAATTAGACGAATTATTATACCTTACGAAAAACCCATTTGGAAAATTAATTGCAGGTGATAGGATTCAATATAGATTTATTGCAATTGACAAAGCCGCTAAAAAAAATAAAAAAACAACACCTGCATATTTTGATACGCCTAAAGTTTTAAACGCTAGAACTAGTGATTTTTTCGAGATGCTTGTTATAAAACCAATAGTTGAAGCGGATATAGTAAAAAATTATTCAAATAATTTCGATAAGCCAAGCAGTGACTTTGCCACTATTGGTTTTTCAATAAGCCAACCAACTGGATTTACAAACCCAGCAATGCACTCCATTCACCCATACAAAAATGGTGGAGATATAAATGGTGAATCAAATTTGATTTCTTTACTAACTAAACCGGTACGTATATCTACAATTGAAAGTGAAGCAACCATGACCTTCGACGAAATAGTATTGGTAGAACCTGGCGAAAAAGGTGCAGTGTATGGTGATGCTAATTTTTACGATTATGTGGTTGTTGAAGGCTCTTATGATGCGGGACAATCTTGGATTCCATTCGAGAAAGGCTACGACGCTTCCTACGATAATGAATGGCTTATAGCATTTGCCAGCGCCATAGAAAAAAGTAAAATAACAATCGATGGAAGCACAATAAACACAGATGATTCTAAAGGAATAGGCACTACAAAATTATTTAAGAAAAGGAAAATATCAATGCTTTCTGCCGATACGGACTTTGAGCCAAATGATATAGTACAAATAAGATTTAGATTATTCTCAGATAACATTAATTATGGATGGGGCTGGGCTTTTGACAATCTAGCCATTCAGGCGCCCGAAATAAAAGAAGTTGTTTTAGCCAATGAGCCAGCTTTTAAAAATGCAATGCAAGTATTTCCTAATCCTAGTTCAAAGGAAGTTTTTCTGAATTTTGAGGTTAATAAAACTGATACTAATGGTGATTTACTATTCTTTAATGGGCAAGGAAAAAAGTTCTTAGAAAAAACTTATGAAATTAAAAATAGTATATTCTCTAAAACTATTGATATTAACGCATTACCGGAAGGGCTGTATTTTATTAAATTTAAAACTAACTCTTTCGAAACAGTAAAAAAACTTATCATCGTTCGATAAAACAATTAATCATTCCTTTTCTTTAAAAGACTTTCTATTCATAGAAAGTCTTTTAAATTTTATAATAATTTCGGCATTACAGGATTTAGAGTGGAGAAATATTCATTTGTGAAATTTTTTAGAAAACAAAAACTCATTGTTCCATTAATCACAAAAACGTCCGTATGAAAATTTTTAAGCAAGTTAAATTGCTAATAGCTAGATATTTAATTTAAAAATTCATGGCGGACGGCCAGTCAGGATTTTTTTTGTGAGTGTTTTTGGCTGAGCTGGCATTCCAGTTGGCCCGACATTCGGCTTTTTTCAATTGGACAGGCATACCTGCGATCCGCCGACGCGGAAAAGTAAGGCTAACAACAAATTCAGTAAACAGCAATTATTAATTAAAGTTTATAAAATTCAGGGGTTCACTCTAAATCCTGTAAATCCAAATTTTATAATAATTTCATTTAGAAAAAGGCTAGAAAAAAATCGAAAGTGGTAAAACTATAGGAGTATTCTACTATTTTAAATCATTATAAACCTCAAATGAATAAATAATTACCTAGTTTTAGTAATTTTGTAGGATTAATATGCTTGCAATTTTATTTAACAACCTAAGTTTCTTTAAATCAACAGTATCTGATGCTATAAGAAAATTAGAAATTACATTTTTAAGTGTTCAATTTATAAAACTTAAGTTTAATTAATAAACTTTAAAGGGTTCATAACAATTCTTATGCTAACTATCAATAATCTTTCTTTTTATTTCGGAGGTAGACCAATTTTCGAAGATGCAAGTTTACAAATAAAGCCAAAAGACAAAATTGGTCTTATTGGCTTAAATGGCAAAGGAAAATCAACTTTGTTGAAAATAATTAACGGAGAATACCAGCCAGATGGTGGAAGCATATCAAAATCAGGTGATTGTACAATTGGATTTTTAAATCAAGACCTACTTTCTTACCAAACTGATGATAGTATTTTAAATGTGGCTATGCAAGGTTTTGAAAGACAATTAGACTTACACCATCAAATAGAAGACGTTCTTCACCAAATGGAAACCAATTATAGAGATGAATTGGTTGAAAAATTGGGTGAATTACAACACGAATTTGACCTTCTGGACGGATATTCCATTGAATCAAAAGCAGAAGAAATATTGGAAGGATTAGGCTTCAAAACCTGGGAGTTAAAAAAACCATTAAGAGAGTTTTCTGGAGGGTGGCGAATGCGTGTGATGTTGGCGAAACTTTTATTAGCAAAACCTTCTATATTATTACTCGATGAACCTACCAACCACCTCGATTTACCCTCTATTCAATGGGTCGAAAAATATATAGCAAATTATGAAAATGCGGTAGTAGTGGTTTCACATGATAGACAATTTTTAGATAATGTTTGTAACACTATAGTGGAAGTTGCAAACTCTAAACTAAATTATTATTCAGGTGATTATTCCTATTTTGTCGAAGAAAAAAGTTTAAGAAACGAAATACAAAAAGGAGCTTTTGAAAATCAACAAGCTCAAATTAGACAGACAGAAAAGTTTATTGAAAGATTTAAGGCAAAAGCAACAAAAGCAAGGCAAGTGCAATCCAGAGTGAAGGCTTTAAATAGACTAGATATCATTGATGATGTAATTGATGATTCTGCTAAAGTGCATTTTAAATTTAGATTTGGAACGCAACCAGGTCGAAATGTAATGGAACTTGACAAAATCAGTAAAGCCTATGGAGATCGGGAAATTTTAAAAAAAACTACAGCTACTATAGAAAGAGGGGATAAAATAGTTTTGATAGGAGCAAATGGAAAAGGAAAATCCACACTCTTAAGAATAATTTCTGGTGATGAAATACATCAAGGAACTAGCAAATTAGGCCATAATGTTAAATTTTCATTTTATGCTCAGCATCAGTTAGAGTCTTTGCATTTAGAAGAAACATTATTAGAAGAACTGAAATATGCTGATGCTTCAAAATCAGAAACAGAATTACGTTCAGTATTGGGCTGTTTTTTGTTTAGTGGAGAAGATGTATATAAAAAAATAAAGGTCCTTTCAGGTGGCGAAAAATCAAGAGTTGCATTAGCAAAAATTTTAATATCAGAAGCCAATTTTTTATTGTTAGATGAGCCAACAAACCACCTTGATATGCAATCGGTGAATATTTTAGTGCAAGCTCTTAATCAATATGAAGGAACATA
This sequence comes from Cytophagaceae bacterium, assembly GCA_031420365.1. Taxonomy (GTDB): domain Bacteria; phylum Bacteroidota; class Bacteroidia; order Cytophagales; family Spirosomataceae; genus Leadbetterella. The sequence continues at coordinate 31,237 of JANOMP010000002.1, read as the reverse complement.
CGTAATTGTTTCTCACGACAGGCATTTTATAAGTCAAGTTTCAAATAAAGTTTGGTATATTGAAGATCACGAAATAAAACAATATCCCGGTGGATATGAAGAATTTGTGACTTGGATGGAAGACAATGGCAAAACTCTTGATAATACTAACGATACAAAAAAACAAAAAGTGGAACCAATTCCTAAAATTGAAAATAGGATTGAAAAAAATATTTCTACAAATGAGACTAAAAAAATAGAAAAAGAAATAGAATATTTAGAAAATGAAATTAGTGATATAGAAAATAAAATCACACGTATTGAAACCAAACTTTCTGAAAGCGAAGTTTTCACTAATCCAATATTAATGAAGGAGGCTAACAAAGAATATGCAGATTTGAAAATTTTGTTAGAACAAAAAAATGAAATTTGGGAAGAGAAAATGATGCTTATTTAACCAAAAAAAACTCAAATTTGAAGGCCAATTTTTTTTATCTTTTTCTCTTCTTGCAATTTTCAAAAGTTTATTGCCAAGAAGTTTTCATGGAGAAAATTTCAAATTCAGAAATAAAAACAATTCTATTTTATGGATTTGGGCCAAACCAAAATTTCGCAAAAAGATATTTGCTCCCACCTATTATTAATTTAAATAGCAACAATTCATTATTTATTGAATTCGACGACCTAAGAGCTTCCTATTCACAATTCAGTGCAAAAATAATTCACTGTGAGACGAATTGGGTCAAATCTAATTTAAATGAAATGGAGTATTTGGAAGGATTTAATGAGTTTTTTATCAATACTTTTGATGTATCACAAAATACAAAAATACCTTACTATCATTTTAGATTTAAACTTCCAAAATTAAAAGTTTCAGGTAATTATATTCTTCAAATTTTCGAAGATAATTTAAATGGAACATTAATAATTCAAAAGAAATTTCAAATATTTGAACAGAAAATCAATATTTTGGCTCAAGTACTTCCAGCACAGGATCCAAATCTTTGGAAGACTAGTCAACAAATCATTGTTGCTTTAAATCATGGTGATTATAGAATAAACAATGCTAAAAAAGAAATCAAAGTTGTTATAAGACAAAATTTCCGAGAAGACAAAACCATAGAATTAAATAATAATAATTTAATAAATGCCGGTTTGAATGAAATAAAATTTAATAATTTCAATAATGAAAATATTTTTTTAGCTGGAAACGAATTTAGATATTTCAATGCTTCAAGTTCATTTTCGAAAGGAGATAACATAAAAAATAATTACCAAGGAAAAACAGATGAGCTTATAATAATTCCACAAACAATTCGGTCAAATAAAGTATATTTGGATGCTTTTGATAATAATGGGCAGTTTGTTCTTAATAATAACTTGGGTCAAGATCTAGACCTTAGTTCTGATTATATAAGCGTGAAAATTGTATTAAATTTATCAAAAAAAAATGATGGGAATGTGCCTTTGGTAATAGGAAAGTTTAATAATTGGAATTTAGAAAATGCGAAATTAGAATTCAATCCAAGTACTCAAATGTACGAAAAAAGCTTCTTGCTTAAACAAGGAATCTATGATTACGCTTTTGGACAAATTGAAGACACGAATAATAAAATTAACGAAACGTATTTTGAAGGCAATTTTTCAGACACTAGAAATTCATATGAAATTTTTGTTTATCAAAAATCTCCTTCAGCAAGAGCTTCACAACTAGTGGGTTATAGATTAATAAACGTGATAGGTAATTAAATATTAAATACTTACAAACGGGTGATGTATAAATAAATATTCTCCTTTGATCTCAAAATCAGGACTCCAAATCGTAACCATTTTGAAAATTTGAATCAAAAATATTTTTAAATTAAAGTTAACATGCTAGTAATCAATTTTTAAGACACTCCCCTCAGATTTATTCGTTTCGGCGTACCGAATTGTGCATGTTTTTTTGGTGTAACGCCATTCCGATTATTTTTGGACTGTGGCTGCATTCCGGCGATGAAACGATTTACAAAAGTAAAGCCTTCTGTAGAATGGACAAAGAATTTAAATATTGGGGGTCATTTTTATAGAATAACAAAAAATGTCTTTAGAGTTGGGATTAAGGCTTATTTTTGTTTGTTTTTAAATTTAACCATTTGACAGTAAATAATAATCAAGAAAAAAAATTACTGGCATCCGAGAAAAAATAAAAACAAAATGAATTCCTTTGATCACAAAAATGACCGTTTTAAAAATTTGAAATGGAGAATTTTTATGATATCTTAAATAGCTAATTATCAAATTTTTAAAAAGGTTTTATTTTTTGTGAATGTTTTTTTGCTTACTTTTTTCGATTGGACCGGCAAACCGGAAAAAGTAAGGCCGTCCGCAGGACACACAAAGTATAAAAATTAGGGGGTCTTTTTTAAAAATCTGAAAAATGGTCCCGATTCGGCGACCCGATTGAAAAATCATTTGATAAGGTTTTTTATACAATTTGAAAATTAGTCGGATGACAGTAAAAAAAAATCAAGAAATTAAACTTTTTCCTAATTTTCAAAAGTTAATTCGAACTTATTTATTCGGCTGAGGTGTATATCTCAAATATGGTTTTACTTCTATTACGCCTTTCGGAAATTTCAAAATAGCATCAGGAGTAGAAATGGAAGGAACTACAATTGTGTCGTCACCATCTTTCCAATCAGCAGGAGTCGCTACTGAATATTGTGCTGTCAATTGAAGAGAATCTATAACGCGTAAAAGTTCTTGAAAGTTTCTACCAGTACTCGCTGGATAAGTAAGCATTAATTTTACCTTTTTATCGGGTCCAATTATAAAAACTGACCTTACCGTTGCTTTTTCTGAAGCGTTTGGGTGTATCATGTCGTATAACTCTGCGACAACCCTATTATAATCAGCTATTATCGGAAAATTCATTTTTACATTATTTACTTCTTCAATATCGGGTATCCATTTATGATGAGAGGCTAAATCATCAACTGATACTGCAATAACTTTAACTCCTTTTTTTTCAAATTCGCCTTTCAAAAGAGCTGTTTTACCCAATTCAGTAGTACAAACTGGTGTAAAATCAGCAGGATGTGAAAAAATCATACCCCAGCTATTTCCTAACCATTCATGAAATTGAATTGAACCTTCGGTTGATTCAGCAGTAAAATCCGGGGCAATATCTCCTAATCTTAATGACATGATAATTTTTTTTTAAAAGTTTAATTCAGCATCTATAACAATCTAAAAAAGAAATTAATTGCAAAAGACTAAAATTAAATATCCAGTTTAAAAATAATTTATACTCAACCACTATGCACCGAAAGTGCATAGGTTGTAAAAAAGAGGGAATAAAATTTCCTCCGTAATATCTGGTAATAGTTGAAAATGTTGAGTTTGTAAATCATTATAACAACAGTAATTCTAACTTAAAATATTTGTAGAAACTGAAAGTCTTGCACTAAAGTGCATAGTTTCAACTAACGAATGAGACCAATGAATTAAAATAGCAATAAAATACATATCTAATTTGTAATATGTTCTATTTTAAATTAATTTTGATAAAGTTATTCATCATCTATGTTATCAACAAAGAATCTTACATTTGCCTATTCATTACATCACAAATTCACCTTTCCTGACCTCCAATGCGATGCTAAACAAACACTTTTAATTTTAGGAAATTCTGGATCTGGAAAAACTACCTATTTAAATTTATTAGGATTATTGATTCAGCCATTGAGTGGCGACTTATCAATAAATGGCATAGCATGTGTTTCTTTAAATTCTAAACAAATTGTAGATTTCAGAGCTCTAAATATTGGTTTAATCTATCAAAAACCTTATTTTATTAATTCTTTGACTGTTATTGATAATCTACTATTAGCTAACTATTTATCAAACAAAAAACTTAATTTAGAAAAAGCAAGGTCACTTGCTAAAACCTTAGGATTTTCAGAAATGCTATCAAAAAAAGTCCAAGAATTAAGTGGGGGTGAACAACAAAGAGTTTGTATTGCTCGTGCACTAATGAACGAGCCAAAAATTATTTTAGCAGATGAACCTACATCTGCTCTTGATGACACTAATTGTGAAAATGTAATCTCACTTCTAAAAAACCAGTCTGAAGCTATTGGTGCTGCATTGGTAATTGTTACTCATGACCAAAGGCTAAAAAATAAATTTACGAACCAAATTACACTTCAATAATGCTTTTAAAAATAGTTTGGAAAAATTTAGCAGCTAAAAAACTTACCAGTTTTCTGTGTATTGTATTGATGATGTTTGGAATTTGTATTATCTCTTTGGTAATAACCATCGGAAAACAATTAGAAGATAAATTTTCAAAAAATATTTCAGGTATCGATATGGTAGTAGGAGCAAAAGGAAGCCCACTTCAACTTATATTATCTGGTGTATATCAAATAGATGCTCCTACTGGAAATATATTATTAACCGAGGCAAGTAAGATATCCGAGAATCCTTTGGTTAAAGAATTTATTCCAATATCAATGGGAGATAATTACCAAGGCTTTAGAATAATAGGAACAAATAAAAAATATATAGAACATTATAAGGCAACTTATTATGATGGTCAATTATTTAATGACACAAAACAAGTAGTTTTAGGATCTTCTGTTTCAAAAAAATTAGAATTAAAATTAGGAGATTCATTTAGTAGTTCACATGGATTTAAAGAAGAGGGTGAAGTCCATGAAGACGGCAAATTAATTGTAATTGGTATACTAAATCATAATAACTCTGTGATAGATAACTTAATCTTAACGAGCCTTGAAACTGTTTGGAATGTTCATGAACATGAAGAAGGCCAAAATCAATCATTAATTGAGGTAGATTCTTTGAAAAAAGAAATTACTTGTGCTTTAGTAAAATTTAGATCTCCCATGGGCTTAATGACTATTCCTAGAAATATCAATTCAAATACAAAAATGCAGGCAGCCTTGCCAGCTATAGAAATTAATCGTTTATTCGAACTTATGGGAATCGGGATAGACGCTATAAATTTATTGGCATTCGCAATAATTCTAATTAGCGGCATAAGTGTATTTGTTACTTTGTATAATTCATTAAAAGAAAGAAAATATGAAATGGCACTTATGCTTTCAATGGGTGCAAAACGTACAAAATTATTTGTAATGTTGTTACTTGAGGGACTTTTTCTTAGTCTTATAGGATATGTTTTAGGAATTCTTTTAAGCAGAATTGGACTTTATTTGACATCTAGAGCTTTAGAATCAAATATGAATTATACTTTAAATCAAATTGTTTTGCAAAAAGAAGAAATAATTCTTTTGATTGGTGCGTTATTAGTTGGTATTTTTGCAGCAGCAATTCCTTCTTTGGGAGTTTATAGAATTAATATTTCGAAAACATTGGCAAACGATTAAATAATGAAAAAAATAATTGCATTTATTTTAATAACAACTTTGACTCCTATCTTCTCTTATAGCATTGCTAATCCTCCTGTTAAAATAACTTGGGAAAACTTGAGAGATGTAACTTTTAAGAAGAAATGGAATAAGGAAGAAGGAATGTTTATTTTAGAACCATTATTTGGAACAAAAGTAACGAGTCTTAAAGGACAAGAAGTTACACTTACTGGTTATATGATTCCTGTTGATGTAGATGCTAATTATTATGTTTTATCTGCAAACCCCTTTGCCTCCTGCTTTTTTTGTGGTCAAGCAGGGCCAGAGTCTGTAGTTTCAGTGAAATTTAAAAAAACAAGTAAACGATTTAATACCGATGATAGAGTAACAATAAATGGTATTTTTAATTTAAATACAGATGATATTAACGAATTAAATTATATTATTGAAAAAGCAGAAGTTGAAATCTAAATTAAAAATGATTAAAAGAACAGTAATTTCATTACTATTTGCTTTATTTATTAGCTATATTTCTTCCGCTCAATATGACAAAAACTGGGCAATAGGTTTAAAAATTGGTGAGCCAGTAGGATTAAATATTAGAAAGTATTTTAGCTTTGGAGAAAAAGCATTTGATGTAAACATAGGAAGTTATGGTTTTATTTACGGCAGCACTCGTTACTACAATAAAAAAAAGAATCGCGCACCTATTTATGATCAAGCGGGTTTTATGATACAAGGAATTTATAGTTGGCACAAAGCATTAACAAAAAAAGAAAGATTACATATTTATTACGGTTTTGGAGGACAATTAAATTCTAGAAATCGGCCTTTAGGCTCAGGAAATAGAGATTCTTTTAAAGTAATTTCTATTGGTCCAGCTGGAAATGCTGGAATTGAATTTGAAATACCAGAAAATGATTTGGCGGTGTTTTTAGATGCTGGTGGTTATTTAGAGGTGGCTCCTAAACCGTTTTTTGCAAATCCACAAATTAATATTGGCATACGTTTAAATCTAGTGAAATAAAATTTAAAACTATTTCCAACCATTTTGTTTAAACACGAATCCTATTTAAAAAATAGATTCCCCAAATGAATACAAAAATACATTTAGTTGGCAAAAATTGCGTTTTAGCTAGAAATATTATCTTCATGAGAGCCGAGGTTAATTACTCAGAGGTTTTTCTCATAAATGGTCAAAAAATAGTATTATCAAAAACTTTAAAGCAACTTGAGAATAAATTTTCCTCATTAAATTTTTTCAGGTCCCATAAATCATATTTAATAAACCTTTCTCATGTGCAAGGATTCAAACCTAATGAAAACAATAAAATTAGTTTAACAAACGATTTTGAAGTAAAACTGAGCAGAAGAAAGAAAAATAGTTTTATGCAAGTCTATTTAAAAATAAAATAATTATATTATTTGATTTCTTAATGCAAAAAAAAGCTCCTTACACTAAGGAGCTTTTTTTTATCTTTTCGATCTATCTACAAAATCCTTTTCAGTATTTCCAGTATAAATCTGTCTCGGACGACCAATGGCTTGTTTTTGATCCCTAAGCTCCATCCATTGGGCTATCCATCCCGGCAAACGGCCTATAGCAAACATTACTGTAAACATATTTGTTGGAATGCCTAAAGCTCTATAGATAATTCCAGAATAAAAATCAACATTTGGATAAAGTTTTCTTGAAACAAAGTAATCATCTTTTAATGCCGCTTCTTCTAATCCTTTGGCAATTTCAAGAATTGGATCATTTACTCCTAATTTTTCTAATACATCATAGGCTGCCTTTTTAATGATTTTTGCCCTTGGATCAAAATTTTTGTAAACTCTGTGTCCAAAACCGAAAAGTCTAAAACCTGAATTTTTATCTTTTGCTTTGTCTATGTATTTTTGAACATCTCCGCCATCATTTTTTATCTCTTCCAACATTTCAATTACTTCTTGGTTTGCACCACCATGCAAAGGACCCCAAAGAGCTGAAATGCCAGCAGAAATACTAGAATAGATATTAGCTTTAGAAGATCCTACTAAACGAACGGTAGAAGTTGAACAATTTTGTTCATGATCAGCATGTAAAATCAATAATTTATTTAAAGCGGCACTCACGACTGGGTCTATTTTGTAATCTTCCACAGGCAACGCAAACATCATATTTAAGAAATTTGCACAATAATCTAAACTATTCTTTGGATAGTTAATTGGATGGCCTTTAGATTTTTTATAACACCAAGTGGCTAAAGTTGGGAACTTTGCTAATAACCTAATAATGTGTAATTCTGTATTGTCAGGTTTTTTATCATCAAAAGAATCAGGATAAAAACCAGACATTGCACTTACTAGAGATGACATTATCCCCATAGGGTGAGCATTTACTGGAAATCCATCAAATATCTTTCTCATATCTTCATTCACCATAGTATGCTTGGTGATTTTTGAAGAGAATGTTTCATATTCTTGACTTGTTGGTAATTCCCCATATATCAACAAATAAGATACTTCCAAGAAATCTGCTTTATCAGCAAGCTCTTCGATTGAATAGCCTCTATATCTTAAAATCCCTTCTTCTCCATCCAAAAAAGTTATTGAACTGTAAGTAGCCCCTGTATTTTTATATCCTTCGTCTATAGTTACATAGCCTGTTTTGGCTCTTAAGCTAGAAATATCAATTGCTTTTTCATTTTCGCTACCTTCAACTACAGGAAATTCAAATTCTTTTCCATCAATTACCAATTTCGCTGACTCAGCCATAAAAGTTTTTGTTTATAAATTATCTCTTTAAAATAAATTTTCTTCTTTGTGCTAAATTACTACAAATAGTACAAAACCAAAAATAAATAATGATTAAAATATCAAACGCATCAAAATATGAATTAGAAATGACACAATAGTATTGTCCATATTAAAAACATCATTTTTGAATAAAATCCAATCAAATAATTTAGAAAAAAAAACAGCAAAAAGAACTATTTTTTATAATAGAGACCTTTTGGTGGTAATCCAAAATATTGGTAAAATCCAACTCTAATTCAAATTATTTAGCATAAGCAACCGCTCTCATTTCTCTGATAACGATTACTTTTATTTGACCAGGATATTGCATTTCTTTTTCTATCCTTTGAGAAATATTAAAAGACATCATATTTGCTTGTTCATCTGAGCAATTCTCAGCATCAACAATTACTCTTAATTCTCTACCTGCTTGTATTGCGTAGCATTTTTCTACTCCTTTGAAGGAAAGAGCCAAATCTTCCAAATCTCTTAACCTTCTTGCATAAGACTCCATCATTTCGCGTCTAGCCCCAGGTCTTGACCCTGAAATTGCATCACAAACTTGAATAATTGGAGAAATAAGATAAGTCATTTCGATTTCATCATGGTGCGCACCAATTGCATTAATTACCTCCGGATTCTCTTTGTATTTCTTTGCCATTTCCATTCCCAAAATAGCATGTGGCAAATCAGATTCTTCTTGATTAACTTTTCCTATATCGTGTAGTAATCCAGCTCTTTTTGCAAGCTTAACATTAAGCCCCATTTCTGCAGCCATAGTAGCACAAAGTTTAGCCACTTCTCTAGAGTGTTGTAATAAGTTCTGTCCATAAGAAGACCTAAATCTCATTCTACCAACCATTTTGATGAGTTCTGGATGTAAGCCGTGTATACCTAAATCAATTACTGTTCTTTCCCCAATTTCTATCACCTCATGATCTATATCTTTCCTAGTTTTGTTAACTATTTCTTCAATTCTTGCTGGATGTATTCGACCATCTTGAACCAATCTGTGCATTGAAAGTCTAGCAACTTCTCTTCTTACAGGATCAAAACTAGAAATTACAATTGCTTCAGGGGTGTCATCTACAATAATTTCTACACCAGTTGCTGCTTCTAAAGCTCTAATATTTCTACCTTCTCGACCAATAATTTTCCCTTTTATTTCGTCGCTTTCAATATTAAAAACCGAAACACAGTTTTCAATTGCTTGTTCTGCTGCAGTCCTCTGAATAGTTTCAATTATTATTTTTTTTGCCTCTTTAGTAGCTGAAAGTTTAGCTTCTTCCATTGTCTGCTTAATAAAACTAGAAGCTTTACTTTCCGCTTCATGTTTTAATGCTTCCACTAATTGTTGTTTAGCCTGTTCTGCAGTTAAATTAGCTATTTTTTCAAGTTGAGAAACTTGCTGTTGGTGCATTTTTTCAGCTTCTTCTCTTTTCTTGCTTGCTATCTCAATCTGTTGGGTTAAACTATTAGTTTTAATAGTAAAGTCCGTCTCAATTTTTTTATTTTGATCTAATTGAGTTTGCACTTGCTGTTGCATTTGATGAACTTTTTGTTCATTTTGCGCAATCATATTCTTTCGGTTATTGGAATCTTCGTCAAATTCAGATTTTAACTTTAAGAAATATTCCTTTGCTTCCAACATTCTATCTTTTTTGATATTTTCAGCATTGTTTGTGGCATTTCTAATGATTTCCTCCACTTTTTTAAAAGCTTCCGCTTCTTGATCAACTGTATTTTTTTTGAGAAGTTTTTGGCCTATAAAAAAACCACCCGCTACTCCTGCAACTAGGCTAATAAACAAAGATAAGTATTCTGACATTCCTTTTTAAATTTTAAAGTTTTAATATCGAAACTAACGTTTCATCACTTGATATTAAAATAAAGCGGTCAGGAATAATGTAGAGAGAATCAATTAAATCTATTTTGAATATTTTCTAAACGGCCTTCTACTTCTTGTCGAAGTTTTTGATATCTTTCGTTTACTTTAAGTGCATCAACAAGTGCTTCTATAGCCAAAACAGCAATGAGCTGATCTGAAGTAGCATGTGCCGAAAAATCACTCTTCAATGCCGCTAATCGGTCGTTTAATATATCTTTGGCATCTCTAAAATAGGGTTCTTCGATTCTATCAACAAGAAAAGGAATCCGTTGCTCATTCAGATTAATTACTACTTTTACTCTATCTGATTCTGAATTAACCATTTTATTGGAATCCTATATTACTTTTCTAATTGATTAATACAATATTCTATTTCCTTAATCAAAATCTCTACAATATTTTTCAATTCTTCTGACTTTGATTCTTTATCTTCTATATCGGATACAATTTTAATGATTTTATTTCTAATATTAAAGTTTTGTGGTATTATTCTATGTTCTTTTTCTAATTTATCCTTCAATTGGCTATTTTCAAACCTCAAAAGCTCAATATTTTTTATTAATGTGTTGATTTGATTTTGAAGAACTTCGTTCTTATTATTTTCTCCAATTAATTCCTTTTCTAAACTTTTGTTTGAAGCTTTAGTTTGCTCCACCAACCCAACTAAAATTTCAAATTTTGATAATAAGAATGCATTATCCTTTTCAAAATCATCAATCTTAAATATCTCCATTTTATTTTCTAATAATTGCTCCAATTTCTTTTTCAAAGGTCTGCATAAAACGATCCATTGCTTTCTCTATTTGGGCTTCATTTAAAGTTTTTTCTTGATCTTGCAAAACAAAACTCACAGAATAAGACTTTTGATTATCTTTGAGTTTGTCACCATTATAAACATCAAAAACATTTACGCTTTTCAAAAGTTTCTTTTCAGTTGCAAAGGCAAGCCTTTTTATATCCTCAAATTTAACTCCTTTTTCTAAAACCAAAGATAAATCCCTTCTAACCTCAGGATACTTAGGAATTTCGACAAATTTCACTTCTACAGAATACATTTTCATAAGTAAAGCCCAGTCAAACTCTGCATAAAATACGGGTTGCTTTAAATCTGCTTTTAAAATTAAGTTTTTATTTATTAACCCAAAACTTACTAATACTTTGTTCCTTAAAATGTAGTCAATACCATAAGAAAACATTTCATTTTTTGTTTCAATCTTCTCTGGTTTTGATATTCTCATTTGGCTTAAAACTAAAAAAACTACTTGATTCAAATATTGAAATGAAATAGCATTAGCTTTTTGTGCCCAAGATTCTGAATTAATATTTCCAGTCATCCAAATAGATAATACCTTATTTTCTTTTACTTTAATATTTGAATCTTGGGATATATTTGAATAAGTCCTTCCAAATTCAAATACTTTTACATCTCGACTTCTTCTGTTTATATTGTAATTGATAGCGTTCAATCCAGAAAAAAGCAAAGACTGACGCATCTCTGAAAGTTCTTCGCTAAGTGGATTTAATAGCTTTATTGCTTCTGAATTATTCCCACTATTTAACCATTCATTTTGACTTGGTTTTATTATTGAAAGTGTTTGAATCTCATTAAAACCAACTGATGCTAAAGATTCTGAAAGCTTTATTCTTAAATTCTCTTCCCCCTTTTCTTGAAAATCGGAAATAAAATCTGAATTCAAATAATCCGAAAGTTCTACGTTGTCAAAACCATAAATTCTTAAAATCTCTTCTATAATATCCGCTTCTCTAGTTACATCTACTCTGTAAGGTGGTACACTTACTTTTAATAATTCTTGTGATTTTTCTAGAACCGTTATATCTAGACCATTTAGTATAGAAATTATCAATTCCGGTTCTAAGGTTTTGCCTATTAGCCTATTAATATTTTTGAATTTCAATAGTATTTCAAAATTTGGAATTGGATTTGGATAATTATCAAATAATAAATCGCAAAATTCTCCACCAGCAAGTTTTTTAACCATTAAAGCAGCTAACTTAATGGCAAAAGGAGGCATATTCGGATCCGTTCCTCTTTCATATCTAAATGAAGCATCCGTTTTTAATGAATGAAAATTGGCTGTTTTTCTTATGAAAGCAGGGTTAAAATAAGCAACTTCTAAAAAAATATTTTTAGTTTCTGCTTTCACTCCGGACCTATTTCCTCCAAAAACCCCAGCTATTGCCATTGGTTGATTTACATTGCAAACAGCTAAATCATGTCCAGAAAGTTTTCTTTTAACTCCATCTAATGTAACTATTTCTATATCTTTTTCAGGTATTTTTACTATTACATTATTACCAGAAATTTCATCTGCATCAAAAATATGCATAGGTTGACCTAGAAAATGGCACACATAATTTGAAATATCAACTATATTATTTATCGAATTTATTCCAATTGTATTTAAAAAAAATTTCAACCATTGAGGTGATTCTTTAACTTCAACTCCCTGTATTTCTAAACCACAGAAACGAGGACAAGCCTCCATATTTTCCACAGATAATTTGATGATGTGGGGAATACTTCCTAAGCAAAATCCAGAAACATCGGGTAGGTGCAAAGGCAAATTGGTAACTGCCTTTATATCTCTTGCCACTCCAAAATGTGAAGCTGCATCTGCACGGTTTGGCGTTAAGCCAATTTCAATCACATAATCTGCATCCAATTTAAAAAAGGTAGTTGCAGCTGTTCCAACTGGCAATTCAGTATTTAAAACGATAATACCATCATGAGAATACCCAACTCCAATTTCATCCTCTGCACAAATCATTCCTTCTGAAACTGCACCCCTGATTTTGGATTTCTTTATTTCAAAAGATTCGCCAACAGTAGGATAAAGAGTTGATCCTACTGTTGCTACAATTACTTTTTGACCTTTCCTTACATTAGGAGCACCACAAACTATATCTAAATAATTTTCTTGCCCTATATCTACTTTCGTAACACTCAGCTTATCAGCATCTGGATGCTTTTGGCATTCAATAACCTGCCCAATTATTAATCCTTCTAATCCACCCCTTATCGCCTCAATCTTTTCGATAGACTCTACTTCTAGACCAGTGGATGTCAAAATCTCACCAAGTTGGTCTGGGTTATTTTTAAAATCAATTAATTTCTTTAAGTAATTATATGAGACCTTCATTATGGAAAATTTTCCTTTTGTAAAAATAAAACGCAAAGATAATTAATATTGGATTAAGAGTTTTAAAAACAAAGCTATTGAAGAAAAAAATAAATATTTAAAGAAAAGGCATCCATAAAATATATCCATAAATCTATAAAAAAATTATCAGATTTTATCGAATATTTTTCAATGTATCCACTTTATAATAACAATTAAAATATCCGTACTTAGGCACCACTTTAAATCTACAATAAAATGTGGTTTCCTTGTTAAAAAGAATAAAAATAAGGCATTACAGGATTTAGAGTGGAGAAATATTCATTTGTGAAATCTTTTAGAAAATAAATAAACATTGTTCCATTAATCACAAAAACGTCCGTATGAAAAATTTTAAATACTATTAAATTACTAATAACGAGATAGTTAATTTAAAAATTCATGGCGGACGGCCAGTCAGGATTTTTTTTTGTGAGTGTTTTTGGCTGAGCTGGCATTCCAGTTGGCCCGACATTCGGCTTTTTTTCGAACGATCCGCCGATGCGGAAAAGTAAGGCTTACAACAAATTCAGTAAACAGCAATCATTAATTAAAGTTTATAAAATTCAGGGTTTCACTCTAAATCCTGTAAATCCAAAAATAAAATCTCTTAAAGTAAAAATAAGATTGCTTTTTTTAGAGGAAGCGGTAGAATTATTGCAATGAGTTCATTAAAGTGGAATGGGATTTGATAAATTCAAAATGTGAATGATTGTTATTAATATTTCAAAAATAAAATAATGTTCTGCCAATTTAAATATGACACAAACAATTTATTTTGCAACAAGATTTATGGCTAATTATGGGATAAATTTCATGCCTTCATTATTGAACTAGATTCGTAAAAATAATCTCAATAATTAAAAAATAAAGTTCAAAAATTCTCCTTTCTATAGATTATTGTAGGTGCAGCTTGAGCTTTAGCATAAATAGTCATATCTGCTATTGTCACATGATCTGGAGCAAGCAAGCAATATGCAATTGCGCTTGCTATATCTTCTGCTAAAAGTGGATCAAAGCCATCATATACTTTCTTAGCTTTAGACTTGTCCCCTTTAAAACGAACCATCGAAAATTCTGTCTCAACAGCCCCAGGAGCTATATTTGTGATTTTAATACCATGCTTTGTCAAATCCAATCGCATACCTTCACTTAGAGCCTCAACACTTTTTTTTGTTGCACAATAAACTGCTCCATTTTCATAGGTGGTTTTTCCTGCTACTGAACTCAAATTTACAATATGTCCTGTTTGCCTTTCTACCATTATTGGTATCACTTTTTTAGATACGTACAATAGTCCAACAATATTGCTTCCAATCATTTTTTCCCAATCCTTTAAATTTCCATCTTGAATGGAACCTAATCCATGAGCATTGCCAGCATTATTTATTAAAACATCGATATTTTTCCAATCGCTACTTAATGAGTTAAATGCAGTTTCAACTTCTAAAAAATCACTAACATCAAAAGTTAGAATAACTGTTCTTACTTTTAAACCTATTTCTAGCTTTAATTTATCCAAATTTTCTTGCCTTCTGCCACATAATATTAAGTCGAAACTATTTTTGGCTAATTCTAATGCCGTAGCATATCCAATTCCGGAAGAAGCTCCTGTAATTAATGCAATTTTATTCATTTTAATAATTTTCTATATGATTCCGTTTTGTCAGGGTCCAAACTAGACAAAATATTATATGCCTGTTGTTTTTCTTGCTTACTAGCTTCTGAAAATATATTGATTAATTCCAGAGCTTTAGCATCAAAAAAGGCATTTATTAAGGCTGAATTGGGCTTTAGATTTGCGGTGGTTTTAATTACTTGTAAAAATTCTAATATCGTTTTTCTTGCTTTGGATGGATTTGATCCAAAGTCATCTAAAGATAATCTGTGATATTCATAAAAGCCCTCCCTATAATTGTTGAATTGTTGACTTCTGATGTTTTCTATAATCCAATACCTATTTCTTGTATCTGTATCTCTTGTCCATGCACCTCCTATAGCATTACCTGCTAAATTAGTTATATTAAATGCACGTTCAATATAAGGATTGCCACCTAGTTTAGAAAACGAATCATAATCGATTGCCAAGGCAATCAAAGAATTAAAAGCTAAAAATGAAGTTAGATTATTGGAAAAATTTTGCTCATTAAATATCATTTGACGATCTTCTGGTGCAAAAGAAAAATCGATAGACCTGTCAATAAACTGGAAAATTATCGTCTCATATAAAGAGCCAAAAATTGGTCTAGACACTTGAAATTGAGCATTTCCACTGAATTTGTTTTGTGCAGGAGATTTTAAAATATTAATAACTAAACTGCATTTTATTTTTTCTCGCTCTGAAAATATATCGTTTGTCCATCTTTGGTTATTCATAAAGTCACTAATTGCCAATTCTATTTGTGGAAAAAGAGATTTATCTACTGAAACACCAACAGAAGCCATCGCGGAAGAATTAATGGTAACTTTACAAGATAATTCTTGTGCAAAAACAAACTGCCAACCATATAAGAACAAGAATAAAACAAAGTTTTTCATTTATTGATTAGATTTTAAATATTCTAAAACTTCGTACATGATATCTTGGGCAACCATTTCTTTTGATTTGAGCTCAAAATCCTTCTTATGGCCGTTTTTCTGAATAATTGTAATTTTATTTGTGTCATAACGAAATCCAGCACCCTTATCTTGTAAAGAATTCATCACTACTAGGTCGAAATTCTTTCTCTCTAATTTTGACACAGCATTTAAAAGTTCATCATTAGTTTCTAGAGCAAACCCAACATGAATCTGATGAACCGATTTTTTTTTACCTAATTCTGTGGCGATATCTACTGTTTTTTTTAATTCAATGAACATTTCATTGTCTTTTTTCTTAATTTTTTGATTGGCAAATGATACAGGAGTATAGTCAGCCACAGCTGCAGAAAAAATCACAATATCTGATTCACTATGAAATTCATCCATCTTTTCCATCATTTCTTGAGCAGAATACACAGAAATAGATTTCACAAAAGAAACTTCTTGAAGACTTGTAGGTCCAGAAATCATAGTAACCTCAGCTCCAGCTAATGCAAATGATTTGGCAATTTCATACCCCATTTTACCAGAAGAATGATTACTTATAAATCTTACTGGGTCTATTGACTCTTGAGTGGGTCCAGCTGAAATAAGCACTTTTTTTCCTTTTAAAAAAGGAATTTGGGCAAAATTTGCCTCCAATTTTTTTAATATTTGGTCAGGTTCAGCCATGCGACCTTTACCTTCTAATCCTGAAGCCAACTCTCCTTCAGTAGGTTCAATAATCTGATTTCCGTTTTTAACGAGAATATCTAAATTGTTTACCGTTGAAAAATGTTTATACATGTCTAAGTCCATAGCGGGAGCAAAAAACACCTTACAACGAGCTGAAAGATAGGTTGCAACTAACAAATTGTCACAAAATCCATTAGCACATTTCGCTAAAGTATTAGCACTTGCTGGTGCTATAAGCATTACATCTGCCCATAAACCAAGCTCAATATGATTATTCCAGGTGCCAGTTTGATTGATGGAAAAAGTGGAAAGTACAGGGCTTTTAGATAGTGTGGAAAGAGTAAGAGGCGTAATAAAAGTTTTAGCAGATTCAGTCATTACTATTTTAATGTTTGAACCTTGTTTAATTAAAAGCCTAACCAATAATGCAATTTTATAAGCTGAAATACTGCCGCTTACTCCAATTAAAATGTTTTTGTTTTTTAAGTACATTCGCTTCCAATCAGTTTGAAATGTAAATTTAGGATATAAAGTGAGAATATTAATATTCTAAAAAGGAAATATAAGTCAAGCTTATACACTTTCTATGTTACTTTGTAAATTAATGTTTTTTTTTAATAATTTGATAAATAAAATTCCCAATTATTGAATCGTGTATTTTTTATGGCATAAAAATTCTAAAATATTGTTACAATATTCCCACAATAAAGCTCAAAGCCGTAAATTGCTATCGAAATGAAAAAAAGAAATTTTAAATTAGACTTATTATCAAATAAAATATTTGAATATGTGAGGCTAGCCACAAATAATTTAGGTCTTGAATCCTATGTAATAGGTGGTTTTGTAAGAGATTTAATTTTAAATCGTCCAAATAAGGATATTGATTTTGTGACACTAGGTAGCGGAATAGAACTGGCAAAAAAGACAGCCTCTTTGATAAGCAATGGTTTGCATGTTAACTACTTTAAAAACTTTGGAACTGCACAGTTTAATTTTGAAGATTTTGATATTGAATTTGTTGGTGCACGGAAAGAATCCTATAGGTCTGACTCTAGGAAACCGATGGTAGAGAATGGCACTTTAGACGAGGATCAAAAAAGACGAGACTTTACAATAAATGCAATGGGAATTTCACTTCAAAAGGAAAATTTTGGTGATTTGATAGACCCTTTCAATGGTATTAATGATTTAGCTTTAAAAGTAATTAGGACTCCAATGGACCCTGAAATAACTTTTTCTGACGATCCATTAAGAATGATGCGAGCTATTAGATTTGCAACTCAATTGGGATTTGACATTGAAACTGAAACTTTTTTAGCGATAAAAAACATGAGTAATAGAATTTCAATCGTCTCCCAAGAAAGAATTACTGACGAACTAAATAAAATAATTCTTTCAAAAACCCCTTCTTATGGATTCAAACTCCTTCACCAAACAGGTATACTTGGGATAATTTTTCCTGAATTCATCAATCTTTTAGGTGTAGAAACACAAGATGGTAAAGGCCATAAGGACAATTTTTATCATACGCTTCAAGTCTTAGATAACACTTCAAAAAAATCAAATGATCTATGGCTTCGATGGGCAGCTATTTTACATGATATTGCAAAACCAGCTACCAAAAAATTTCATCCGAAAGTAGGATGGAGTTTTCATGGGCATGAAGAACTTGGAGCAAGATGGGTAAAAGGCATTTTTAAAAAAATGAAGTTACCTCTTGACGAAAAAATGAGAAAAGTAACTAATCTTGTACGATTACATTTAAGGCCAATTGCACTTGCTAAAGATGGAGTTACGGATTCTGCGGTTCGAAGATTATTAGTAGAGGCTGGAGAAGACATTGAATTTTTAATGATTCTTTGTAGGGCTGATATTACTTCCAAAGACCCAACAAGGGTAAAAAAATACTTAAATAATTTCGATAAAGTTGAAGAACTTCTATTTGAAATTGAATCAAAAGATAAGTTAAAAAATTTTCAACCTGTAATTACCGGAGAAATTATAATGGAAATCTTTGATTTACCTCCTTCCAAAGAAGTTGGAAGCCTAAAACAAGAAATAAGAGAAGCTATATTGGATTGTAAAATTGAAAATGAGATTGAAACTGCCTATTCATATTTGTTAGAAATAGGAGTGAAAATGGGCTTTAAAGCAGTAAAAAAATTAAATCAACTTAATTCGATTTCCTGATTCAAATTGTATTAAGAATTATTGAATTCAAAAACACCTATTAACCTCTCTTTAAAATGGAAGATCCTATTGAACATTGCAAACATCTTTTCTTTAAACAAAATTCATTATACTGCTCTATAACTGCCTGAGAATCAAAACTGGATTTTATCTTTAAACCCAAGTTCTCCCATTTCTTAATTATAGTATTTTTTTCAGGCTTTAGTTCTTCTAAAATTTTCACAGCTCTTTCAAAATACTCTGGTAAACCTGTTGTAAAAGAATATGTCACCAATAAGCTTACTGTAGTATTAATAAGAATATTATCTATAGAACTATTTCCTATACCCTTAAGCAAAACTTTTGATTTTTTATCAAAATCATAATGAGTTTGCCAATATTTAGAAGGGAGTATTTGTAGTATCTTAATAATGTTTCCTTTTTGAGCATTTAATACAAAATCAAGGAAAAAACTTCTGGAGCAATTGATTACTGATGCAAACTGTTGCAATCTTATACTAGGAAAATTCGAAGGTCTTGTTCTAAGGTATTTCCACTGGTGTTTGGACATTTTAAGACTTTGTAGACCATATTTATTGCCTAAATAATTATATTCCTTTGCTAGTTTTTTGCTGTAATCGTCTACGGAATGCTCTAATAATCCAGCTTGACCAAAACATAGTGCTTCTATTTGAAATAAATTACCTTGATGTTTTTTTATGATTTTCAAAGGTAAAACCTCAGCCAATCTTAAAAATACCTCTGAATTAAGTTTAAATCCAAAGTTACGAGCTAAAATTTGATAAGAAGTTTCTTCCCAGTCTTGTTTATTTTTAATTAAAACTGAGTTTATTTCATCAGCCTTTCTTTCTAACCTACTAGCTAAAGCTTTGTCAAGCATAGATAATTTAGAAATTTCAGAACAATCTTTAAAAAAAATATCACAAGCAATATCCTTTTTATTTGAAGATAAGTTTCTATAATTATTAAATGTATTTTCAAAAATTATATTTCTTAGCTCTAAAGTTGGTACAATGCTTCCATTTACCCTTCTTATAACTACATCATGATTCCAAACAACATGTAATATCACATTATCATACGATAAATCATTTTGATGTTTATGGTTTAGCCATTCTGATGAATTCCAATGAATCTCAACTTGACCGGCCCATTCCACGCCGTCAAACATGATTCTTGCATTACTAAAATCTGGTCCTGCATCAAAATTTTTCTGTCCTACCTTCAAAATACTTAAGTTATGATTTTCTTCAGAAAGCAAATTAGACTTGTCAAATTGTTGAAATTGCCATACATAATGAAGGAAATCTTCAGTCATATTTTTAAAGATAAAGAGATAAATAATTTTTCATTTCCAACTGTATTTTTTCTGATTCAAAAGCAGCCATCTCCGCAAAATCTTCTTCTGAGGAAGCATAAATTATCCCTCTTGAAGAATTAACTAATAAACCACAAGAACTATTCATTCCTAATTTTGATACTTCCTCTAAACTTCCACCTTGGGCACCAACACCAGGAATAAGAAGAAAATGGTTTGGAACTAAAAGCCGTATTTTAACTAAACTTTCAGCTTGAGTAGCCCCAACTACATACATTAGTCTTTCATCGTCGGCCCAAGTAGAGGAAGTTCTTAAAACCTCTTCAAAAAGTAGACCTCCACTCTGCAACTGTAAAAATTGAAAGTTTTTTGAACCTTCATTAGAAGTTAAGGCCAATAAAATCACCCATTTCCCTGGAAATTCTAAAAACGGCTCAACTGAATCTTTACCCATATAAGGTGCTACTGTAACAGAGTCAAATGACAAACCCGAAGCTGATTTGTCAAAAAAAGCACGAGCATAAAGGTGAGAAGTATTGCCAATATCTCCCCTTTTAGCATCGGCAATTGTAAAACAGTTTTTAGGAATATATTCTAGTGTTTTCCTAAGGCTTTCCCACCCCTTAGTACCACATGCTTCGTAAAAGGCTATATTTGGCTTATATGCAACACAAAAATCAGCTGTAGCATCTATTATCCTTTTATTAAATTCAAAAATTGGGTCCTCTAAATCCAATAAAAACTTAGGTATTTTTTTTATATCGGTATCCAAACCAATACACAAATAAGAATTCTTACGTATTATCTCATTAAATAATTGTTGCTTAGTCATTTTATAATATATTTAGGCGAAAGTATGACTTTCAAAAATATAAAAAAAGAAGATGCTAAATTAATGGGCATAATAATTATTTTTATTTATTTTTGTGAAAACTTATAGCTATCTTAATTTTTATGAAATTTAACGAAACCAAAATTGAAGGCCTATTTGAAATTACACCAAAAATATTTTATGATGAAAGAGGTTATTTCTTCGAAAATTATCAAGATGAAGAATTTAAAAAATACGGAATAACTGAAAATTTTGTTCAAGGCAATCAATCTTTTTCTCTAAAAGGTGTTTTGAGAGGCTTACATTTCCAATCTGACCCATTTGGGCAAGGAAAACTAGTTAGAGTTATTAGCGGAAAGATATTAGATGTAGCTGTAGATTTACGCCCTAGCTCATCAACTTTTGGTCAATATGAGATTTTTTCTTTAACTGGCGAAAACAGAAAAATGGTTTATATACCTTCTGGTTTCGCTCACGGATTTTATACTATTCAAGATGCAATTTTTAGTTATAATTGCACCCAATTATATAACAAGGCCTCAGAAAGAGGAATTTTATGGAACGATCCAACTTTAAATATCAATTGGGAAGTTTCAAATCCAATAATTTCTCTTAAAGATTTAGAATTGCCAACATTTGCTGAAATTTTTGCGATACAATAAGTATTTTGCTTATTTTCTTAGTAAAAACCATTTCAATTAATACTTATAAATCAATTTAATCCCATAATCAATCTTTTTAAATTAATTATGCCTGCTTTTTCAAAAATTTACAGTTTCAATTTTCCAATATTATTTGCATCAAATTGCCAATTATTAGATTAAGCTTGTATGAAAATAAGAATTTAAAACTATTC
Organism: Cytophagaceae bacterium; assembly: GCA_031420365.1. Classification (GTDB taxonomy): domain Bacteria; phylum Bacteroidota; class Bacteroidia; order Cytophagales; family Spirosomataceae; genus Leadbetterella. Next base: position 9,584 of record JANOMP010000002.1, on the reverse strand, counting down.
AAAATATATCTAATAATCAATTACTGTCATCCAACTAAAATCAAAAATATTTCAAAATGGGCTTTAAATGGTCATTCCAAATGGCATTTTATTGTTCTCGAAAAAACACCCCCTATTTTTCTAAAAAAAAATTTAGTTGTATTATTCAAATATTTGGCTTTTGGGATGGTCTTTCCTGCATAATTATACCTACCAAAGATAAATAAGATTCATGTTTTTGGCAGCCATACCTACAATTGTGGAAAAATCTTCTTTTTGTTTCGTCATTACTTGAATTACCGACATTAACAGATTGGCTATTAAAACTTTCCATATTTGGCTTTTAATTCCATTGGAGCTGTCCAAGTAAAAATAACTCAATTCGAAAAGGCCGATGCGGTTCTGCTTGAGTTTATTGAAAATAAAAAATCAATTATAGCTAATTGTTATTGCAACCTATTTTATGGATAAAAATTTCTTTACCCAACTTCAAAAAACGGAGTTCATTTTTACTTTAGTCGACTATTCTTATTGAATTTTATTTGAAACTTCCTTGTTTAACGACTTCGATTTATTGTAAATATCAATTTTAAGGCTTTTCAAGCTAGGGCACTCCCCTATTTTATCCCAAACTAAAAAATATAATTACATTTTCGAAGACATTGAAAAAATGAACTTTTTTCAGAAAAGAAAACATTCAATTCCTTTTTGAGAAAGAATTAATTTATTTTATGGAAACAAATTTCCTTAATGCATATCAGCTAGAAGAATTTAAAAAATTATACAAAGCCAATTTTTTTGCTTATAAATTTAAAAAAAATCGAAAATAATAATATATTTTTTTTTGAAGCAAGAAAATTAACTTGAAAAGTCTCTTTGACGTACAACTTCAAAAAGTATTAAGGCGGCCGCAACTGATACATTCAACGAATCTACTTTACCTTTTAAAGGAATTTTTACTTTAGAATCCGAAAGTGTAATAAGATTATCAGAAATTCCGTCTTCTTCAGATCCCATTATAATGGCAGTAGGAATAGTAAAATCAGATTTGTAGAAAATTTCATTGGCTTTTTCAGTGCATGATACAATTTGAAAACCAGAGTTTCTCAAATAATTTACAGTATTTGAAAGATCATTTTCTCTACAAACAGGGATGAAATTTAATGCCCCAGAAGAAGTTTTCATAGCATCACCATTTAATTGAGCACTACCTCTGGTAGGAATAACAATAGCATGAACTCCACTACATTCTGCTGAACGACAAATAGCACCAAAATTTCTAACATCAGTAATTCTATCTAGCACCAATACTAAAGGTATTTCACCTGATTCAAATGTATCTGCAACAATATTTGATAGCATTGAAAAATTCACAGGTGAAACAAAAGCCACCACACCTTGATGGTTTTTCATTGTAATTCTCTGAAGTTTTTCTAAAGGAACCTTTTGAATTGGAACACCCCTATCTCTCGCCAGCTTTTCAATTTCTTCAATATGTTTCAAATCCTTTTGAAGCACTATTTTGTCAATTTCTTTTTCACTACGAAGAGTTTCTAAGACAGATTGAATTCCAAAGACAAAATCTTCTTTATTTGGTCTGTTTACAGGCTTATAAAATTTCTTTCCTGGCTCTTCACCATCTCTAACTACTCCACTACGTTTCCTATTCTCCATGCTTCAACATAAGGGTACCAAAATGAACTATATTCCGGATATCTAACCAATTCAAAACTTTGGTCAGAAAAAACATTGGACTTTCGATAAAATGTAAATATTATTTCTGAATTATTTTGATTTTGTGCATATAGCCAAACTTCTCTTTGCCTGTTACGTTGCACCCTACTAGGCGGCCCCATAATTACAAAAACCATTCCTTTGTCAGTTTTCCATCCTTCTTTATAAGTAGAAAACAGTTTATTGGCATCAGCAACTCTCTTATAATAACTTTTAATTATTTGTTTTGCCAAGGCTTGATTGCCTTTACAAACATTCAAAAAATACAAATCTAAGGCATCTTTCGAATCTTCCGTGCTTTTTAGCTCTTCTATTTCTTTTGGAGTACTCATATAAGCCAAAGCTTCTCGTAATTCTGGGGCGAAGGTCAATCGGGGAAATCTTTCATCAACCCCAATAAAACTATAATTATCATCCCCAGGCTCACTATATTTAGAAACCACAAATAAGCCTTCTTCTTTTAAAGAAATTTTATCACCTACATTAATTTCTGAAGTTGAAACTAGTTCAAATTCATCTGAAACTTCTCTTTTACTTGCTGACATTGGCGACAAAGCAGGCAAAGATTTGTTTAAGTATTTCTTCAAAAATAATTTTTCAGATGATGGATTTACAGCTTTAATAACAAAAGATTTACCAACTGAGATAAAAGATTGGAAATTGGGGAATTTTTCCAAGCTATCATTGAATACCATAAATCTTGACTCAATTCGTTTACCTAGAAAGTCTATTGGTAGGTCATTTGTGTACTTTAAAGACATATTTTGGTCAATAAAGTCTAAAATCAAAACTGCGTTAGTTACATTTTTAAGCTTAGGAATTTCAAAAATTAGATTAAAAAAAGTCTCCTTTCTATCAAAAAAATCATTTGTAAATGCAACTTTACCAGATTTTAATTTTTCTTTAGCTCCATATTCAGATTGTAATGACCATTGAACATTAAAAAAATCATCAAGTTGCTTAAAAGTGGTATTTTCATTTGTTCCAGTAATTTCTACCAATGCAAATATTCTTACTGCAAAAGAATCGACCAACATATATTTGGCATTTATGGAGGAAACTACAAATTTATTTTCTTTTACTTTTGGCTTAACTAATGCCCCGGTTTCTTTGTTGACAAGTTTTTTTTTCTGAGCTTTACTATTGAAAGAAAGCACCAAAATACAAAAAAATGTAAAAAAATATTTCATTTAAAAATCTAAATATGGTTTTTAAATATCATAACGATGTATGACCTACAATAGTTGATGCAATATAAAAAAAAATATGAAAGATATAGAGAATAGAGATTATATTATACAATTAGTAGATGCTTTTTATGAAAAGCTATTGAAAGACCCTGCTATGATTCCAGTCTTCGAACCTTCAATGATAAACTGGAATGAACATATTGAAAGGGTATATAATTTTTGGGATAATTGGCTTTTTCAAACAGGTTCTTATCACTGGCGGATTGATGTGGGTACACATAGATCGTAATCGAAGCGATCCATTAAGCGTGGATTTGAACTATGGTTAGCATATTGGAATCTAAGTACTGACAAACTTTTTCATGGGAAAAATGCAAATATTGTGAAAAATAAGGCCGTAGAAATAGGTCACATTATAAATGCTAAATTGAACAATATATAAAAATTTAAAGTATTTTAGATGAAACTAGAAAATAAAAATCAAAAAGTTGTCCCTATTAGCCAATTTATTGTAAGACTAAGTAAATATTCAGTTTTTGCCTTATTCTTAATCTCTATTTCATTAGGAATAGGAACTCTCGGATACTATTATTTCAATAAAACTTCTTGGATAGATAGTTTTTATATGGCCTCAATGATATTAACTGGAATGGGGCCTGTTTCAGAAATGAAAAATGATAACGCAAAACTATTTTCTTCCTTTTATGCACTATACGGAGGGGTCGCATTTTTAAGTATAACTGCTGTATTTTTTTCACCAATAATTCATCGATTATTACATATATTACATGTCGAAGAAACGAACGAATAATAACTTTATTTAATTATTTAAAAATGAATAGTCTTATACTTTTCAAAAGTACTTTTTTTGAATTCAAATGTCTAAATTTGTAGTCCATAAAAAATCTTTATTGAATGATCTCTGTAGATAATGTAGCTGTAGAATTTAGCGGAACCACCCTTTTTAGCAATGTAACTTTTAACATAAATGATAAAGATCGAATTGCCCTTATGGGCAAAAATGGAGCAGGAAAATCTACGCTATTAAAAATAATAGCCGGAATTGAAAAAGCTACTCAAGGTAAAATCTCAGCCCCAAATAATGCTGTAATTTCTTATTTGCCGCAACATTTGCTAACCGAAGACAACTCAACAGTTTTTGAAGAAACTTCAAAAGCCTTCGCAAACATATTAAAGCTAAAGCATGAAATTGACAATTTAAATCATCAATTAGAAACCAGAACTGATTATGAATCAGATGCTTACATGTATATCATTGAGCAGGTATCCGATTTGTCAGAAAAATATTATTCGATTGAAGAGATAAATTATGATTCAGAGATAGAAAAAATATTGAAAGGCTTAGGTTTTAAAAGAGAAGACTTTACAAGACCAACCTCAGAATTTAGTGGTGGTTGGAGGATGAGAATTGAATTAGCTAAAATACTATTGCAAAATCCAGATTTAATTCTTCTAGATGAACCGACAAACCACATGGATATAGACTCAATTCAGTGGCTCGAAGCTTTTTTAATTTCATCTGCAAAAGCTGTCATTGTAATTTCCCATGATAGAGCCTTTGTTGACAACATTACCAATAGAACCATAGAAGTGACAATGGGTCGAATTTACGATTACAAAGTAAATTATTCTCATTATTTAAAATTGCGGAAAGAACGGCTTGAACAGCAACAAAAGCAGTTTTCTGACCAAGCCAAAATGATTTCAGATACACAGGAATTTATTGATAGATTTAAAGGAACCTATTCCAAAACTCTTCAAGTACAATCTAGAGTGAAAATGTTGGAAAAAATTCAAATTGTTGAAGTTGATGAGATAGATACTTCTGCAATTAATATCAAGTTTCCAATAGCTCCTAGGTCGGGAAACTATCCAGTAATTGCAGATAGAGTAAGTAAAAGCTTTGGAAATAATTTAGTATTTAAAGACGCATGCATTACTATTGAAAGAGGACAAAAAGTGGCCTTTGTAGGGAAAAACGGCGAAGGTAAATCTACAATGGTGAAGACAATAATGGGTGAAATTGAGTTTGAAGGAGATCTTAAAGTGGGACATAATGGTTTTATTGGTTATTTTGCTCAAAATCAAGCATCCCTTTTAGATGGAGATTTAACTATTTTAGACACGGTAGATAGTATAGCCGAAGGAGAAATTAGAACAAAAATCAAAGACCTATTAGGTGCTTTTCTGTTTAGAGGTGATGACCTGAACAAAAAAGTAAAATTGCTTTCTGGAGGCGAAAAAACCCGACTGGCAATGATAAAACTTCTATTACAGCCTGTAAACCTTTTAATATTAGATGAGCCAACAAACCACTTGGATTTAAGAACAAAAGATATTTTAAAAGATGCTTTAAAAGTATTTGAAGGAACAATTATCCTCATTTCGCATGATAGAGATTTCCTAGACGGTCTAGCTACCAAAATTTTTGAGTTTGGAAACAGGCGAGTAACAGAACATTTTGAAGATATCAATGGATTTTTGAGAAATAAAAAAATAGAAAATCTTAAGGAAATAGAACGAAAAAACTAATTTTTTAAATAATCCTTAATATCCTTTTCAAAAAAAACATTTCAAATAATTCAATAATTATTGAAATATCAACAATTACAGTTATTATTATATTTATAGTTTATATAAATATTATTATAAATATATTATATTCAGAATTATTTGGCTTTTAAATATAAAATATTTTTCATTTACAAAACCTCGATTTAGAATATTTTATGCCCTTTTTTCTCCGTTAAATCAATTACCAATTTTTGAAAATATTTAGCAAATTAATGGAACAAACAATATCCATACTTTTGTTATTTAGTCAGAGTATTTTACATTAATTTTAATAAAGAAATGTATAAGCCACAAACCAATTCAATTCAATTAAGCAACCAAATAGATCGGATTGAAAATATTTCTAGAGAAGATTTTCAAAGGCTTTATATGAAGCCTCAAAAACCATTAATTATTAAGCACCTTTTTGGAAAAAACTCAAAAGTCTATAAATGGTCATTCAATCATTTCTTTAATGAACTACGAGATTTAGAAGTAGGAGTCTTTGATGATGAAAATGAAAAACAACAAGATGCTCAATCCTACAAAAAAGCTAATTTGAAAATGAAATTTGGGGATTATTTACAACTAATTCAAGATAAACCAACTACCAAAAGACTGTTTCTTTTTAATGTCTTTAAACATAAAAAAGAACTGCATAATGATTTTAAATTTCCAAACATCGCCGACAAAGTATTAGCTTTTTTTCCTTTAGCATTTTTTGGGGGGAAAGGTGCAATTACTCGAATTCATAGAGACATGGATAATAGCTGCGTTTTTTTGACTGAACTGGTTGGATATAAGCGAATTGTACTTTTCGAACCAAAATATTCCACACTTTTATATCAATATCCATTTTCTACTCATACTTCAATTGACATCAATAATCCAGACTTTGAAAAATATCCAGGCTTAAAATATATTAAAGGTTTTGAATTAATCCTTGAACCAGGAGATACTATTTTTATGCCTGCTGGGTGGTGGCATCATATTGAATACAATACAGCAGGCTTGGGATTTGCTGTCCGTTCTCTTAGCCCTAATTTAAAAGATAGACTTTTAGGCATTTGGCAAGTTGGGATTATGACTCATATTGATGAAGTTTTAATCAAATTTTTTAATCAAAAGTGGCTTAATTGGAAAAAAGAAAGGGTCATAAAAAACGCTCAAAAGGAAATAAAAGAATTTTCCCATTCTTGAATTGCATTTGCCATAGCTTCAAATTCTATCAAAAATCCATCATGACCATAAGTAGAATCAATCTCTTTAAAAACTGCGTTTGGAATTAATTGAGCCATTTTTGCCTGTTCAACTGGAGGAAACAAAATATCTGAAGTAATTCCAATAACCAAAGTTTTAGAATTTATTAACTCTAAAGCTTTTTTTAAACCTCCTCTATTTCTTCCCACATCATGAGAATCAAACATTTTTGATAAAATCCAATATGAAAAAGCATTAAACCGCCTTTGTATTTTCTCTCCTTGATAGTTTTGATACGTATTGGCTCTAAAAAAATCTATTTGCCCTTCATCTCTAGATTGGGTACGGTTATATGTTTCATAATTCCTGTAGGATAAAAGTGCAATCGCTCTAGCAACTTTCATTCCTTCAGTTCCAGCTTTAGCATTATTTTGTTGCCAAGTTGGGTCATTAGCTATAGCCATTCTTTGGCTTTCATTAAAGGCAATTCCCCACGGGGAATGAACCGCATTGGTAGAAAATAGAATTAATTTTTCGATCAATTTTGTTTCCATAATTGCCCATTCTACGGCTTGCTGGCCCCCTAAAGAGCCTCCGAGCAAATACGCAATCTTTTCTAAACCTAAATGGTTTCTTAAATGTATAAAACTATTGACAATATCACGAATAGAAATAAAAGGAAAATCATGAAAATACGCTTCCCCACTTAAAGGATTCATACTTAGTGGATTAGTACTACCATAATGAGATCCTATAATATTGGCACAAATTACAAAATGGGACCGTGGATTAAACATTCTCTTTTCTCCAATCAATCCACTCCACCAGTCGGAAGGATTTGCATTACCGGTAAAAGCATGACAAACCCAAACCACGTTTGACTTATCTTCATTTAAGACACCATAGGTTGTATAAGCCAACTCAAATTCTGGCAACCATTCTCCATTTTCAAGCTGAAAGGGTGATTCGTATTTAAAAATATGATTATTTAACATTTGATAAAAAACCCACTAATTGAAATTATTTAAAACTGGGTTGTTAATTTTAAAGAGCTTGAATAATATCAGCCTTAATGTCTTCTAAATGTTCTATTCCAAGTGAAATTCTTAACAAATTTGGATCAACTCCAGCGGTCAATTGCTCTTTTTCGTTAAGTTGAGAATGCGTGGTGGATGCCGGATGAATTATCAAAGTTTTTGAATCTCCAACATTCGCAAGGTGTGAAATTAATTGCAAGCTATTTACAAATTTCTCAGCTCGTTCTCTTCCCCCTTTCAAATTGAAGGATAGAACCCCACCATAGCCTCTGGTTAAATATTTCTTTGCTAGTTTATGAGAAGAATGATTTTCTAAGCCTGGATAAGAAACAGATTCCACTTTTTCATGAACCTCTAACCATTTAGCTAAAGCCAAAGCATTTTCACAAATCCTTTCCACTCTTAAGGTTAGTGTCTCTAATCCTTGTAATAACAAAAACGAATTAAAAGGAGATTGAGAAGGGCCCCAATCTCTTAAACCTTCCACTCGGCAACGAATTATAAACTGGATATTTCCAAATGGCCCACCAATTCCAAAAACATCATTTAATACCAAACCTCCATAACTAGGTGAAGGGGAAGTAAACTGTGGATACTTGCCATTTCCCCAATTAAAAGTGCCGCCGTCAACAATTACTCCACCCATGGTAGTGCCATGCCCACCAATCCATTTTGTTGCTGACTCAACAATAACATGTGCCCCATATTTTAGAGGCTGACAAATGGCTCCGCCTGCCCCAAAGGTATTATCGACAAAAAGTGGCAAATCGTATTTTTTTGAAAGTGCAGCGAATTCTTTAAAATCTGGAACATTAAGACCCGGATTTCCAATTGTTTCTAAATAAAGCAACTTCGTTTTTTCATCAATCAAAGCTTCAAAACTACCAATATCGTTTCCTTTGGCAAATCGAGCCTCCACTCCTATATTTTTAAAAGAGTTTTTGAATTGATTAAAAGTACCACCATACAAATATGAACTCGTTACAAAGTTATCTCCAACTGTAGTCACATTATTAATAGCAATAAATTGAGCAGCGTGACCAGAACTAATAGCTAATGCTGCAACTCCGCCTTCTAAGGCTGCCAATCGTTTTTCAAATACATCATTAGTAGGATTCATAATCCTAGAGTAAATGTTGCCAAATTCTTTTAAAGCAAAAAGATTAGCACCATGTTCTGAACTTTTAAATTGATAAGCAGTAGTTTGATAAATAGGCACTGCCCTAGACTGAGTAAATGGATCAATTTCTTGACCAGCATGCAACTGTAAAGTTTCGAATCTTAAATTTGACATTTGTTAAATTGGTTAAAAATTATACAAATAATTGGTTGTCAAAATAAAATGACAACAAAAGAACCCCCGACTTTCAGAGTCCAAAAAAACCAATAGTTAAACGTAAATCGCCCGATTCGATTGGTTTATAAGTCCTAATGGCTATTTTTGAGCCCTTTAGGTAGGTTTTGGCACCTTTTCGAATATGCTTCGTAGGTTGCCCGAGTTTCAAAGAGCCTATTCTCTCCGCTCGTCTTTATAAATCAATCATTCGGCATAGTTAAAAGAGCAGAATCAATTGATATTACAAATCTAGAAAAGAATTTTTGAATTTGAATATTTATGAACAAAAAAAATACAAAATGAAAATTAAATTAAAAGAGAAAAAAGTTATAAATGAAAAACATATTAGGAAATTACAAAAAAAAGCAAAATCTAAAATACAATTCTATTCCTAATTTCAGAACTCCATGTCTAATCCTCTGATTTTAGTATTCGTGGGGATTTGCACGTAAACTAAAAAGTGGGGATATTTGTGAATGCAATTAATACTTCCCATTTTTCCGTCTGGCACACACCTTATCAGTGCTTGTACTG
>JANOMP010000001.1:0-25726 GCA_031420365.1 Cytophagaceae bacterium | reverse complement strand
TTGGCTAACTCTCTGATGCTAAATGCGATCTTAATTATTTTCATATTTATATAATCTAATTACAACTGGCACTATATATAGCTATTGTGAGCGACACTGAACCAACCACTAATAAAGTGATAGGATTAACAGTTATAAGCGTGGTGGTTGCTACAACAGCAAATGCACTCGCCCCGAATTGAAGTCCATTTATCGCATCTGCACTATTCCAATCTCCATCAGTCATTCCTACGATAAGTTGAATTCCATCAATTACTAAACCTGTAACCGCAAAACATCTTCCTGAAATTTCCCAAGCTGGGCTAAATCCGCAACTCTAGCTCCTAAATTTTTTGTAATTGCTTCTGCTTTATCCAAAGACCATCCAGTTATATCTACAGCCAAGCCTTTACATTCAAAACATTTGCTATTTCTTGACCTATTTGGCTTTGAGTACTTCTATCTCCACCAACTAATATACATCCATCAATGAGTTTAATTTCCTACAGCTTTTATTCTAGAAAATACAAATCATAATTTAAAATGTTTAAGGGTTTATTTTCCCAAATTTTAAAACATTTAATATCGAAAACATTAAAAACGGGAAAATAATACCTAGAAAAAATGATGTCCAAAATTTATTTCTTTTTCTATTGTAATTTTCAGTATTTGTATCTATTGGCTTATTTTTTAATAAAGGTTTAATATATAATCCAATAAAAAAGAAATAAGGAATAAAAATCAATAGTGATAAAATTAGAAATAAAATAATATTAGATTTAATTTGTAAAACAATGTATTTTGGAATAGAAAAATTTATCAAAAAAGGGATTAAAATAGTAATTATTAAAACGAGATTTATATAAATCACCAAACAAACGGCTTCTACATAATCGTAACCTTTTGTTTCAGCATATTCAACACCATATTTGTCTTTTTGTGACAAATACCCATAATCTCTTATATCTAGAAAAAAACTTTTAAAATTTTCCATTATTATTCACAAGATTTTGAATAAATAGCTATTCCAAGAGAAAATGTACCTAATCCAACTGCGATCCAAGGAGAAGCAACAAGGGCTGCTACCCCCACAGCTACCTGCACTGCATTTCCTAAATCTTTGTCCATTTCCCATTGAAATCCATCCTCATGCCATCCAATATATAATTGAGTAGTCCCTAAAATTACGCCGAAATATCCTAGTTTCTTACCAATGGAGTTTCCCATTTCACCAATATTGAAAAAAGTCATTTCCGCTCCGATTGATCTGCTCATGGCTTCTGCCTTGTCCCATGAAAATCCTAAAAGATCAGTAGTTAGACCTACTGCATAAAGTGTGTCGTTTAATCTTTGATTTAAATCATTTTTAGAATTTCCATCCCCACTAGCTAACAAGCAACCATCTAAAGGTTTAATATAAAATGGATCTATTGGAGCCTCATCAAAAGGGTTTGGAGAATTCCCGCTATCAGAACCAGCCGCATTCCCACCTCCACCGGAGCCTGACCAAGAATCTCCTCTATCACTACTACCACCACAATCCGTTTCTACGTATTGCCATTTTGTATGTCTTGTAAGTTCTATTCCTCCACAATTTACTCCACAATCTATGCCTTCATAAGTATAATATTTTACTTCTACCCATCCTCCACAAGATACTTTGCCTTTTTTATTATTTTGCTTATTATCAATTAGTATTTTCTTTCCTTTTTCATAAACCGTTGCATTTTTGATTTTATCATCTAAGTCGGCAATCAATATTAAACCGTTTAAATCTGATAACTTTAATGTTCTAGTGTTTTTTGGAAGTTTATATAAATCGTAAGCAATCTGATACAAATGAGATGTAAACTTACTTTTTTCTTTAGATATAATCAAAAATTCTACTATTGGATGTAAATATTCTTTGACAAGATTTCTTTTCCATCTGGTTTTTTCATCAAAATGTATTAAACTTGGTCTGTATTGATCCTCATAGTCCATAGGTACTATAAGAGTTGTTTCATTTTTATTAGATACTTTTTTTGTAGCATTATCAAAATTCGGTTTCCTCTTAAATACTTTTTCATTAGAGGTGTTACGTAAATTTTTATTATAGAATTTTAAATTGTACCAATTTTTAGCATCATCTATTGAGAAATCTTCAGTGCTACCTTCTAAAGGTATATTTTCAAAAAAATCATTTTCACAAGATAGTATAGTAACCCCACCGAGGCCAAGTACAAGTTTTTGAAGAAAGTCTTTCCTTTTCATTGTGTTAAAAATTAAAAAATTGTGCTTCCGTTACAGGTGGAAAAGCAATGCCCTATCAGATAAGTCTGATGTGCTAAGTTGTATTGAAAATATTTTCTAAAAGCATCAGTAATGATGCATTGTTGGCACGAATATGGGGGGGGGTCAATTTTAATTTCCTAATTATTTTCTATTTTTTTTTACCCCAAAGCAAACAATTATTTGAAATACTGGGGGGTTAAACGCTTTATTTGAGAAATTGGCATTAAAAAAATTGATATTTTGTGGTTTTTTTTAACATGTAGCTTTGTGAACTTTGTGAAATACCCTTGTGTACTTTGTGGTTAAAATAACGGAAAAGTAAACCACAAAGGACACAAAGTAAATGCCACAAAGAACACAAGGCTATACCTATAAATAGGAGTTTTTGGGTGCTTTCGCAGGTTTGACCTTCGGTCTGTCCAACATTTACTAAACAAATTTTTTTTATTCTCGGTTTGTGCTAACCATTGTGAACTTTGTATTAAAAAATAAAGACTAGGATTTGCCCATAATGGGCATATAGAAAAAGCTGCTAGGGATACAGTCCGGATAGTTAAAAAAGTATTTTTTGAAGTGGGTGTTGGATATGCTCCTTTTCGAGTCTGACCTACTTACTAAGGAAATCGTGGCAAAAGCCTGCTTTTTGAAAGGAGAAAGTTCTTTACGTTAAAACTATTTGTAAACTTCTAATTGCTTTTATTTTATTCGAATTTTACTTATTGTTTTTTTTTTTAAAGCCTAACTAATATTTCTTCGCTCCTTTCTTCTATGCTTCTATCTTTATCTAAATCTTCCGCATATTTTATTAAAACACTTTCGGCAAAAACAATTGCCTCATTTATCTCTTGATATTTGCTAGCTAGTTGTCTTACTTTTTGCATTTCGAAAGCATTCAAAACGCCTAAACAATAGTCTTCTATTACTCCGCTATTAATATATTCTACCACCTTCATTGATAAACAGGAATCTCATATAAATTCCGTAAAGTTTTTAGAGCCGAACGGCATCTTGATTTTATAGTACCTACAGGCACTTCCAATAATTTTGATGCTTCTTCTTGAGAATATCCATAAATATACACGAGATCAATTACCTCTTTATATTTTAATTCAAGTGTTTGTGTAATTTCAAATAAATCTTTGCTTTCGTCTTGAAAAACCGATTGTGTAGGATTTTTTATGAAATCAATATTTTCCAAACCATTTTCATTAACTAACATTTGATGACGAAAATGTTTGCTACGGAAATAATCCTTACACGTATTTCTTGTAATATTGAGCATCCATGTAAATAAAGTGCCTTTAATAGGGTTGTAGGTATCTATGTGCATCCAATTTTTATGAAAATATCTTGTAAAAACTCCTCCGCTACCTCCTTATTACAGACCATTTTGTAGGTTACCCCATATAAAGCAGCTGCGTAACTATTGTACAAATCTGAAAAAGCCGATTTACTTTTAGATTGTAGCCTTATTACTAATTCATCTATTTCAAATTTATTTAAGTAGGTCATTTTATTAGAGTTAAAATACAAATGATACGGTTTCTCTTCACAAAATTAGATCTAACAAAAAATGATGGCAATAGTGAAAATCGCTATTTTTCAAATTTAAAAAGAATTACTTCTTCTAAAAATGGTTAACTTGCAGTGAAGGGAGTTAAAGAAAATACGGTTTTCAATCCAATTTTAAGTCAATTCTACTATGATAACACAAGATATTTTAAGTCAAAGTCTTATTGGCTTAAGAAAAGCAGAAACCATTTATGCTCGCGTGGTTCAGCTATCTGACTTTATTTTTAGAGAAGAAGAATTAGAAAAAAAAGAGGATTATCTAAGAGAATTGAATTATTTGTTAGAGGGCGTCATAGGGGTAGATACCATTTTAACCATTTTCAACCACAAAACTTATTCACCTGAATTAGAAGTAGGAGAAGAACTATTTTGGGGGCTTTTGCCCCACGAAAAAGGAGAGGAAAGAATGAAAAAAATATTTAGCATTTTACATAAAGACTATACAGCTTTTCCAATAGAATCAACAGATTGGTTTACATCGGTTATTTCCAAAATACCCTTTGCAAAAAAAGGAAACATGTAAATTCATAATTGTTGTATGCGATTTGTAAGAGACGACGATAAACAGATTCGAGTTTTTTCTCAAGGAGTACCTATACAATTAGATGAAGACCGAAACTTCAAATATACATTCAATTACATACAGAACATCAATCACCTGATAAAAAAAGAATACTCATTTTATTGGATACGGCTTTCGTATGGCGAACAAAATGAATTTGTTAAAACTTTTAATTCAGAAGTAAAGGAACATAGCAACCACGACTTACTGACTGTTAGAGAAAAAGAAGTATTACAGCTAATTTCAGAGGATTTGGATACGAAAGAGATTGCAAACAGACTTTCTATTAGCACCAACACCGTAGGTAATCACCGAAGTAATATGATTGAAAAACTTGGGGCAAGAGATACAACAGCTTTGGTTCAATTGGCTAAAATGACTGGAATGATTTAGCTTCTTCTTCGAGTTTCAATTTCAGGCAATATTGTCATACTAATAGCATAAATGCTTGTCTTTTTTTACCTATTCCCAATCGTTGACCTATTGTGAATAAGCGTTTAAAATCATACTAACAAAACCATAGCTCATTCACGAAAATCGAACAATTGTTTGAAATACAGGGATTTAAATACCCATTTTTGAAAAAATAGGGTCTTGAAAAATTGGCATTTTTATAGCATTTTATTACATACGGTCGCCATTCCAAAAAAAATTCGGATTGGAGCTTTTCTGTTTTGATAAATTAAGAAGGCTTGGTTTTTTAAAAAATTATAATGTTTGGGGTAGCTGGATTAGATAGATTCTAAACTATTTGTATGGGATGTAAAATTCCCATCAAAATCATTTTTTGATGGGAATCGTATTTCTTTAAAACGAAATTTCTACAACCTCCACTTCTACCATTCCCGCAGGAGCCTGTATTTGGGCTTTATCGCCTACTATTTTACCTAAAAGGCCTTTTGCAAATGGAGAATTGATAGAAATTTTCCCTTGTTTTAAATCTGCTTCTTCCTCTGCCACTAGCGTGTAAATCATAATAGCACCATTTTTAATGTTTTTGATTTTCACTTTATTCATCAGTGAAACACTTGCATTATCTAAGGTAGATTCATCGATGATTCGAGCATTAGAAAAAAGAATCTCTAATTTAGAAATCTCACCTTCCATCAAACCTTGTGCATCTTTTGCCGCATCGTATTCAGCATTTTCTGAAAGGTCACCTTTATCTTTAGCTTCAGCTATAGCTTGTGAAATTTCTCGTCTGCCTTTAGTTTTTAAATCGTGAAGTTTATTTTTAAGGTTATCGTATCCTTCTTGCGTATAATATTGAAATGCCATGACATTTAAAATTTAATAATTCTGTTAAAAAAAATTACCCTCCGTTTGTACAGGGGGTAGAAAAAAAAAGAACGGTGAAAATCGACCGTTCCTGAAACCTAATATTTTTCAGAAACTTGTCTAAGTCTGTTTTGTTTTCAAAAATTTAGAAATCGAATTTTGCATATTCTTATTTATTGATTGCAAATGTAGCTATTATTTTTTAATTGTCAACATTAAAAAACTCGATTTTTTTCTACACCTCTATTAATAATATTCTTTAAATAGAGCTCTTCGGTGTTTTTAGGTGAAATTAAATTTTAACCAAAAAAACTCAATATACATTCAGGCGAAATGAACAGTTCGTCGCACGATTTGGCAAAAAGGGAATGAGATTCGAGAGAATTGGTATCGAGATACAATTGATTGAGAATTGAAATGGACTTACAAAAATTGAGCAAAGCTATGCTTTTGCTTTTGCAGCGAGATACAATTGATTGAGAATTGAAATGGACTTACAGCAAAATAAAATTGTAGCCGATTTTCTATCGCGTTTTCTATCTAACTCGTTATAACACCTTGATTGTCAACTATGTTCATTCCTAGTTTTTTTAGTAATTCAGTAGCATTTTTGATTTTTTTATGTAAAATTTTCTCTTTTATGTATTCTGGAACGTCAGGATTGTAAGGTTGTCTTTCCTTTACCATTTTGTAAATAATGGTTGCCATCTTTCTTGCTGTTGCTGTTATTGCTGCTCCTCTTCCTTTTCTTAGACCTATTCTTTTGAAAAAATGCACTAGCTGCCCAGTTTTTTGGTTTCCTATAACATTTGCAGTGTCTCTTAATGCCAAACCTAAAGGGTTTTTACCTTTTGGTGTTCTGCTACTTTTTACTTTGCTCCCAGTAATTTTGTTATTTGGTGAAAGTCTTAACCAGCTACAAAAATGTTTGGCTGAAGGAAATTTATTTATATCCAAGCCCACTTCTGATATAAAGCTATACAGCGTGTTGACGCTAATGCATGGAATGGCCATTAAATCAACGCCGAATACCTTAAAAGCCATTTCTTGTATATTTACCTTGATTTGATTTTTACCGTTAATCTGCTTTTTTTTCAGTACTATTTCGGGAGTAATCTCATAAGTAAATTGCATTAGGTTAAACTGCTTATCAATTTGACAATCAAGATTTTTTAATTGATTTTGATAAAACTCGAAAGTTTCAAAATTTTGCTTTAATTCAAACATTAATTCCTCTCTGGGATTGCCATAATGTGAATCCATTATTTCTTCTTGGGATTTTTTTACTCTTTTGTCAGCCAATCTGGATAATTCCTGCGGATTATATTGCTGGTCCAAAATAGCTCTAATTATTGCCAATCCACTTTTACCAACTATATCACTTATGGCCACATCAAGTCTAAAATTCATCATTCTGAAGCATTTTTGCATACGAAGTGTAACATTGCTAATATCTTGAATTAAATTTTTGCGATGACGAGAAAGTTCATTAAGAATGGCTTGATTATTTTCAGGAAGAAAACAACTGTTCAGCAAGCCAAGGGTGTGTAACTTTTGGATGCTTTGAGCATCTTTTACATCTGTCTTCTTGAAATTTTTAATTGCACTACCTGCGATTAACCCTTACATCAAAACCATTTTCAATTAAAACAAAATAAAGACTTTGCCAATAGCTGCCAGTACTTTCCATCGCAACTGTGGTTATATTAGCTGACTGTAAAAATGATATTAATTTTAAATATTCACTATGGGTTATTCCAAACTTCTTAATATCATCAAGCCCTTGACCGATGGCAACATAATGACTGCGTGAGCCGATATCAATACCTGCAGCATTGGGATTAACAATTTCAATGTTCATTGTTTTTTTCATTTCCTTTTATTAAGTGTTACAAAAATTTAAAAGAAGACAATGTATATTTACTAAAATTATTCTATACGGGATCCCTATTAAGGGTCACCAATTGATTTTTAAAAGGCCTTGTGATGACAAGGCTTTTTTACATTGCGGCCAGATTTTGGGAGGGGATATAATTCACAATTTAACGCACAGGCTTTACTCCTTTTCAATTGCAAGTTAGCTATTGGATTTTAAAAGCATCGCCCTCTCTTAGATTTTGGGTTTAAATCATTCGAAGCAATTTATTTTGGAGGATTTTGTATTAAAAATAATAAAACAACAAAAATTATAGAAATTATTTTTAAATTCATTTTTTCAAAAGTAATGAAATCCACCAAAAAAATTATGTGAAAAACACCCAATTACAAAAAAACAAGATTCAAAAAGGCAAAAATCCATATAAAATGTATAATTTTATAACTAAATTCTTCAAAAATTATTAAACCAAAAGCAAAAAAAAGTTGCAATTTCTATTTCTGGCAAATCTCCCTCCTTTTGCCACTGCTAAATGCATGCACATACCAAGAACAACAAGTAATAAATAAAATACCTGAGAAAATTTCAGTTCAATCCATTGAATTCAAAATTGATAGAACAGACAAACTTGCTTTTAACGAGATTATTAAAAGCAATTCATTCAATAAATTCAAAGGTTCTAAAATTGGATTTGGCCATTTGAGGAAAAACTTATGGATTCGGTTGGTTTTGAAAAACAATACAAATCAGAATCAAAACGCTATTTTAAGCACTGACCAGATTATTCTTGAAAATGTTGATTTTTATCATGAAGATGATGGAAAATGGCAGAAAAAAGTAGCTGGTTGGGGAAAGGCAATTCAAAATAAGGAACTTCCGACCTATTTACACGCCTTTCAAGTTTTGCTTAGACCGCAATCATTGGATACCGTTTACTATAGAATTAGAAATGAATATCAAGTGCTTAGGTTGCCTTTAAATCTGTTTGACAAACAACAGTTTTATAAACACTATTATTCTTACCTCTTTTATGATGGATTAGTAACCATGGCCTTAATAACAGCCATTCTGTATTGTTTATATAACCTTATCTATTCGAAAAGAGAAGATAGACCTACTTTGATTTTTTATCTTATTTATGCGGTCAATTTTTTGATTTTCTATACTATCCGAATTTCTTCTCCTGCATATTTTACTGAAGACCATCCAGTCGTTATTAATTATTTTGTCAATATTTTTATCTTTTTTAGCACGTATACTTTTGTAAAATTTGGCACATCATTTATTGATCCTCAACAGAAATATAGAAACAAACCTATTTCAAACCTAATAGATGTGCTTTTTGCAGTTACAATCTTCATATCATTATTTCCAGCTTGGTCAGCTATTGAACAATTGCTTTATATCAAATTGGCATTTTTCTTAATTACCATTTTTTACCTTATTTGGTATCTTCTCGTGAATTTCAAAAGAAGTTTTTTAACTCGAATCTACTTCTTCATGGCAATGCCACTCATATGTTCGGGCATGATAGAAGGTCTGACCAATGTTTTTGGAATAATTGAAGTACCCGATACGTTTTTTCAAGCATTTCGCATTTCTATTTGTGTTGAAATGCTCTACATTCTTTTTGCCCTGATTTTTAGAGAACGATATTTAAGTAAACAAATACAGGCCAAATTGATGAAAACCGAATTAGAAATGTTAGAATCTCGAATAGAAATACAAGAAAATGAACAAAAGCGAATCGCTAGAGATCTTCATGATGATTTAGGTGGGACTTTGGCAAATTTAAAGAATATGATTTTTTCAAAAATAACTACGTATTTAAGCAAAGAAGATGAAATATTGATTCGTAAATTGACAATAAAGTCTGGTGATGACCTTCGTAGAATATCACATGCATTGATGCCCCCAGATTTTGAAAGAATAGGATTAGTTGATTCAATTAAAGATTTGATAAGAACTAACAATTCAGAAAAAGTCAAGTTCGAATATATGGAAGAAACCAGAAATTTAAACTTAAAACCTAATACATCACTTCATATATATAGGATCCTTTCGGAATGTATTCAAAATATATTAAAACATAGCCAAGCTACCCGAGTTCTAGTCCAATTAATTCAAAATGAAAATGAACTAACCCTGATGATTGAAGAAAATGGGATAGGCTTTGATATCCATGCAAATAAAGAAGGATTAGGCATTAAAAATATGCTTGCAAGAGCTCAAAATATGGGAGGACTGCTTAATTTTGATTGCAATTCAAACGGCACTACAATAATTCTGGAAATTCCCTATGAGCGAAATTAAAATTATAATTGTTGACGATCACCAATTGTTTGGATTGGGTCTAAAAGAATTACTTCTAAAACAGACTGATTATCAGATAATTGGCCCATTAAAAGAATTAAACGAGATTAATTCTACCATTCAAGCTCAATCTCCTCAATTAATTCTGCTGGATATTAATCTGGCTGGCATAAATGGGATAGATCTTGGGAAAAAACTTAAAGTTGATTTCCTTCATTTAAAGATAATAATGCTGACCATGTATGATCATGCCGCCTTTCTCCAAAATGCGAAGGATGTAGGTATGGATGGTTATTTACTAAAAGACTGTGATTTCGACGAATTATTACAAGGAATTAGTGCTGTTTTACAAGGAGGAACTTGTTTCATGAAAATTAAAGGCGAGAAAATTCCCGTATTAAAAGATGCTTTTGGATACAAACATAAATTAAGCGAAAGAGAGCTCGAAATAACAAAAGAAATTTGCAATGGATTGAATAATAATGAAATAGCAGAAAAACTGTGCCTCAGTTTCCATACCATCAAAACCCACAGAAAGAATATTTACACTAAATTGGGTATCTCCCATGTTACAGAACTAAAAGACATACTCAAACCCTAAATGGGAAAAACACCCTGATAAAATACCCTTTTGAAATGGGTGTTTTGGGGCTAAAAATCCAAAAATAATTGGCATGAATTTTGAAATGTTAAATACGAAGGAAATCTAAACGTAAAAAAAGTTTCATTATAAAATTTCAATATCATGGTAGCAAGCCCAAAATTATTAAAAACCTCGCCTGTATGTTTGGCTCCATTTGCAGAGGCCTTACAAAGCATTGTACAAAAAGCAAACATACTTTTTGCCGACAAACTCACCAATAATCTTTGGAATGGTCTAGAAATAGACCAGTATATAAGATATTTACAAATTCAATATCATCTAACAAAGGGAGTTCAAAACACATTCTTGGCCATGGCGGCACACGAAGATACTCGGCCCTATAAGAAACTGAGGCCTTTTTTGGTGAACTTCGGATATGAAGAAGAAATGCATTATAAATTGGCGGAAAAAGATCTCAAAGACCTTGGCAGTGAAACTGGGAGTATGCCATTTGTAGTGGAACTATGGTGGGCATATCAAAAATCTATATTGCCTGTCAAACCAATGGAACGGCTTGGAGCCACCGCAATTTTAGAAAATATTGGAAACTATGCTGCTCCCATCATAAAAGATTTATTCGCAGAGGCCGATTTCATAACTAAAAGAAACAGTTCATTCACGCTTGTGCACATGCATGAAGAGCTGCCTCATGGGGCTCAAATCTTAGACGTATTAGCCAATGAAAATTTCTCTGAACTACATCAAACTCAAATTCTCGAAGGGGCCAAAAGAGCTACTTGGCTATATGCCAACACTATTTATGATTGGATAATCACTGGAAAACTTATATAAAGCCATGAATGTAAAAATAGCCAAAACAGAAACAGAATTGAAAGCTGTAAGAGAGCTTAGATACTTTGTAAATTTTAAAGAATTGGGTAAAGATTATTTGTTTGAGAATGAAGAAAATATTGACAGAGAAGCTACGGTTCTTTATGTAGAAAAAGAAGGTCAAGTTTTAGGAACAGTTAGGTGCACTTTTGTGCATTTTAACTCAGAAATAGAAGCTTATTGGGGACTAGGTATGCCAATCTCAAAGTCCAAAATAGGATTATCTGACCGACTAGCAGTTCTGCCAGAGTATAGAAATAGTCGAGCAGCCTATGGACTGATAACTCAAATATATAAACAAGCCCTTTTAGAAGGTTCAAGCTTGGCTTTAATGGAATGTGAATCCCGATTGTTAAAGTTTTATGAACACATGGGCTTTAAAGCTTTTAGGGAAGTAATGTATAATTATGGATTAAGATACCAGCTTTATATTAATCCTTGGAATGCCAGCCACTTGGCAGAAGTTCGAAGTCCCTTCTTATGGGAATACAAAAAATATCAAGAGGAGGTAAATAGTTTTTTTCTGTCTCATAATCAAGCGGTTTAATAAATAATCGATTAGGAAACAAAGTTAGTTAATCTCTTGGACTTTTCTAACTTTGTTGTCCTCTCACACCACTGTACTTGACGTTCGGCATACGGCGGTTTGTTAAGTAAATGGAATCAGTATTTCTGTTTCCTTTTTGTAGAAAACTTTACTTGTTCTTGCTTTTACTTTTCTTTAATATTTTAAACTCCTCTTGTATTTTACTTTTGGGTTACGCCCTATCCTCTTAAAAGTAGTTCTCTAACGTGTTTTGGTTTATTTTTTTTTTAAAGAAAATTGTAATTCTCTGACCTTTACTTAACATTCAGGCCTTCTTTTATGACAAAATTGTAAAGTACTATGCGGTCTGCTGACTTCTGACAATCCCATATCGCATAGCTGCGATTGTTTACCGCTCGCATACTCGCTCGTATGTCCGCCAGTAAAATTATCAGATCACTCAGTGTAAGATAATAAACTTTCAGTTCACGTAGCCTCTACATTTACGTTCCGATATTCCCTGCAGTATTGGGCTTTTGATTCTTTGGCACCATCACCCATATCGACCCGCCATATATGAAGTACTGGGGGACGCCTAGTCTTCGTAAGCTCAAACTTTTGCCGCCAACTTCTTTCAAATTCCCCTTACGGTGGACACCCTTGTCTTAAGCTTACACTTCCTAATGCAAAGTGTATTCGGGACTTGCACCCTATAGTTTATTACCATGCCTGACACACCAAAAATACCCCAAAAGGGGTATTGAACAACTACCTGAAATAATCTATTTTTGTAAAATATTTAATAGCCCAAAAATTAAATTTTGAAAACCTTGATACCCTTAAAACTGCCAAAATCTCAAAAAATCCTTTTTTTTAAAAGGAATATTTACTACACAGAGTTCCATCTGCTAGATGTAAAGAAGATTGAGACAATCTATACATTAAAAAAATATACTCAAATGCCAGATTTGGTTGATTTTAAAAGAATTAATCCAAACTATTTAGCTAACCCAACAGAAATTGATAAAGATAAAAATAAACATTTTCTGCTGGTTTTAAGCGGTCTAGAACTGAAGGTGAGTCCGGGGAGGAATAATAAGCATAAACAAGTATTCTAAAAAAATAAATATTCAATAAAAAAACATATATTAAGAGTATTAATACTTCTAAACTTCTGAGAAGCTTATATTCAATATCTTTTTTGTGAAAAAATATAATCAATTTTAGGTTCTTATAGATAAAGTAAGTTGATTAAACCGACTAAAGTAAATAGCGAAGTTGACTGCTTAAAAAATATTTGAAAAAGTAATGAACGATCAAAAATTTCAAAATGATTTAACAAAATTTTCGTTCCTGTTTTGTTTATAAAATGACCCAAACAAAATACTTTCATCTATAGGTATAGCATCAAAATTATGAAAGGCAAAGAGTTTAATCAGAAAAAAATTGATCATACTTCAAATATTAATTGGATTATTAAGAAAAAAATGAAAACTCCATTTGCAAAATACCTTTTCAATTAATAAGGTTCCGAAAATGAGCTAGAAATCTACACTTACACATTGTTCTTTGACAATTGTTATTTATTTTAAATTATTGGCTTTTAGCACATAAATTGTTTTCCAAACTCGGATCTTATCCTAAATTTAACCCACAATTTGCAAGAGAAAGTAGCGTGACTTATGCGTTTAGTGAATTAATTAAAAAATACCTTAAAAAATATTTGATTCAGTAAATCTTTTTTAAACAAAAAAAAATTATGAAAAAATATGTTCTTTGCTTTATTATACTCTTGGTGTTCAATTCATATTCTTTTGGACAACCTTCAAAATTTATCATTTCATTTAATTCAACTTTTTCCCCCCAAAATGAAAAAGAGTCCATTTTAGATCGATCCTATTCTTTTATTTTAAAAAATAAATATGGAATTACTTTTGAGGCAATAAAAATAACCGATT
Organism: Cytophagaceae bacterium; assembly: GCA_031420365.1. Taxonomy (GTDB): domain Bacteria; phylum Bacteroidota; class Bacteroidia; order Cytophagales; family Spirosomataceae; genus Leadbetterella. The sequence goes on along the minus strand of JANOMP010000001.1, from coordinate 11,914 downwards.
TATCAACTGGGGAGTGTTTATTTAGTACAAGCATTAATAATGAGATTTTAAGTGCCCCATTAATGGTTAAGGAAAAGTTTCCATATGAAATATTGGATAATGAAAATAAGTATTATGCTGAAATAACCTATGAAGAATTTATACCAAATAAACAAAATAATTCAGCAAACAGTGTTGTCATTAATGTAAAAGTTTTCGATAAAATTCCTAAAAAAGACTTAAAATAATAGCGGTTTTTGGTTTTGACTTAAAAATACCAAAAAATGTACTTTTTGGCAAAAATATGATTCTTTATACCAATCAATATTTTGTTGTAAAAGCTGAATTTTCCTAAGATAGATTTGCATTGAAAAGTATAGATAAAAAAAATTACTAAAGTAAGTATTTGTTTGGCGATATTTGAATGAACAAACCGAGGTCAAGCGTTCAAAAATCGATTCCTAACGTTAAGTGGTTTGGCAGTCCGATAACTGCCAAAGGGAATTTTGCAGAACGCCCCATAAGGTGAAGCATTATCTTTTAAATTTTATTTTAATAAAAAAATAATTGTATTTTTTGTCTTTATCTTTTTCGGTTGCACATCAAAAATTAATGATGAAATTAATCCACAAGATAATTATTATTTAACATTTACTAATCGAGTTTACAATGGCCTTTTATCAAAATCTTCTTTCAATTTAGGAATTGAAAAAATAATTCCTGAATTGAACAAAAATGGAGAAATGTTATTAAAATTTAAAGCTTCTCCTAAAAGTTTTGTAAATAAAGAATTAGATATGTCTTTATATACTTTTAAACAAAAAAAATTTGACAATTATTATGAACTCACATTAACTAATTTGACTTCTTCTAAAGAGTCATTTTCGCTTATCTTTTATCCAAAATCAAAAGAATACTTTGTTGATGGAAAATTTGTAGTTTTAAAAGATTTATATTTTAAAAACTTTCAACTTGTAATAATGGCTATTCTTTTTGACGAAGTCAATAATTCAAGTGCAAATTTTTCTACTTTGTCATTTGCTGATTTTCAAAGTGACAAGAAAAATCGCAATACAAGACAAACAAAAAGAGTTTGCGAAATGAGTGCCATTTCATTTCAAGAATTTAGAAGTTCTGCCAGATCACACGCATATAATTTAGCTGCACATTTCATTGATTCACATCCTGGTACTACAGTGGTTGGTCAAGATTCAGGATGTGTTTGGGGAGATTTTTTATGTGTTCATGTAATTCATATGGAATATAATTGTTAAATTATTTAAAACTATGAGCTTTTTAATACCAACATCTCTGTTAAATTTATTGTTACTAACTTGTTTTTTTGTTAATATAACAACTACAATAATGTTATTATATAATAAAGAATTAAGTAATACAAGGGCTATATTGTTAATTTTATTAGTTTGGTTAATACCCTTTTCATCCTTACTACTAATTGCTTATCATTTGAAAAAAAAGTACTTGAATTTCTAATTAAAAAACTACTCAGTTTGACTTCCTGTGTAGTTTTTTTTAAATGTTAAAACAAACACGCCCAACATGGTATTTAATAAAGACTGGCAGACAGAAGTAAATCAACATTTGGAATGTTATTTGGCTTAGGGAAGTTGCTGAACATCATGAATTCTATGCCCAGTCCTTCTTAAATACGCTGTACGTTATTGTTGTTATGCTGCTGAGGATGGGACGATTTTTACTATAAATAGTTTGGTTCAAGACATTAAATTGAATTATGCTGGGAAAAGTAAAAATGAAACAGTCAACTGTTCTAAATGTAATAAATACAACAACAAAGGAATAAGATATTCTCTTTGGTATAAAGCAAAAGGAGTATATGGTGAAGGAGTAAATTGATATGTTCTAATTCCTTATATAACGAATGCCGTTGATAAAAATTAAATTCCAAAAAGATTAGCAGTTTATATTCCTGATTTCCTAGTGGCTGAGATTTTGTTTCAAAATGGATTTATAATTAAACATGATGGATGTTTTTTTCTGCTGGTATTGGAGGAGATATTATAGGAAATCACATTAATGTTTTTACAGGTTTATTTAGAAGCTATCATTTAAATTTTATTCATTATGACAAAAGCAGAACCTTTGGTGCTTTTGTTATTTCAAATGGAGCCATAAGGAATCAAATAGAAAAATGTCACAAAAAAAGTGAATAAAAAGAAAGGAAAAGTTATCTTTCAATATCATTGGCTAACATTTATTTTATATCACAACTATCTGAAAGTTTTACTGAAAAAAGCTTGTAAAACCCCGAATTTTGAGAAACATTCAAACTTTTCAAAAAATGCAGGAATTTCACAAGCGAAGTAAAAATACTAAAAAACCAGTTCTTCGCCAAATACTTGACCTTATTCCACACCATCTTTTAAGGAATCAGATAAACAAGTTTAAGTCTGATAAAGGGTGTCATAAATATAAAACTTTCAATCAATTAGTTGCCTTAATGTTCGGACAGTTGGGCAAATGTTATACTCTTTCAGACATAAGTTGTGGATTATCAATTAGTTCCACCTTTCTTACAGACCTTGGTTTGGAGCAAATTCCATCCAAGTCTACGATGAGTGATGGCAATAAAAACAGGGAATACAAAGTTTTCGAGGGTCTTTACTATAAATTGATTGCTTATCACCGTCAATTATTGGCCTCAAAATATCAAAGTCACGTTATTGATGAAATTAAAGGACAAACCATCAAATTAATAGATAGCACAGTCATAAGTCTATGTTTGAGCATGTTTGACTGGGCAAAGTTTCGTACAGCTAAAGGAGGCTTGAAAATACACACAGTTTGGGACGACCAGCTAGGCCTGCCTGACTTGATAAATATCACAGAAGCTAAACTGCACGACAGCAAGGGTTTAATCACTCAGGTGTTTAAAAAAGGCACTATCATAGTTGAAGACAGAGCTTATTTTGATTTCGATTTGATGTTACAAAGGCAGAAAGCAGAAAATATTTTTGTAACCAGAATAAAGGAAACTACTGTATATGAACAAGTTGAAGAGTTGGATTTGCCTGACAACATAGACCAAGACATCCTAAAAGATGAAATAATTTATCTCAACAGCAAAAAAGCAATAGATAAGGGCATAGACAAAATAAAGTTTCGGTTGGTGAGTGTCTATAAAGCAGATGAAAACAAGGTTATTCACATTATTTCAAATCAAATAGAATGGTCGGCACGCACAATTGCCGATTTGTACAAAAAAAGATGGGATATTGAGCTGTTTTTCAAAGCTATGAAACAAAATTTGCAAATAAAAACATTTTTAGGAACCAGCGAAAACACTGTGAAATCACAAATATTTGTGGCATTGATTACATATTTACTTTTAGAACTCATTAGAAGAGTTCACAACAAGTCAAAAACAGCATTTAGTAACTTTTGCGAGAAGGTAAGGATCTGTTTATTACATTATTTGACACTTGATTATCTATGCAATAATATGAAGGCAATTGTAAAAAAGGTGAAAAAGAAACCCAAATTGACTATTTTTACGAAAGATAAATCCTCAATACAAATAAAATTTGCCTATTGAAATGACATTAAAGATAGATTATGCGAAATTCTTGCAAACTTTCGGACAGCAGTGAAATAGGATTTTGAAAGTCATTTTGTTCTAGCTCAACATTTGTTCGTTATCGAAATATTTACTACTTCTTTAATATACTTTTTATTTCGTTATTGCGATTCTGGTTTTAGAGGATTTAGATTGAAATTCTACAAACATTAGCAACATTTTTTTTGCTATAAATACAAGCAATGATCTGCTAAATTTTACATCAATTTTGACTCCTAAAATACTACTTATTTTAAAAATGAAACTTTCTGCTATACGTACTATTGCACATTTCGACCTCGACTCGTTTTTTGTGTCGGTAGAGCGGCTCAAAAATCCGGCTCTCATAGGGAAGCCCGTGATAGTAGGCGGCATGAGCGAGCGTGGCGTAGTGGCGGCCTGTAGCTATGAAGCCCGTGCTTATGGAGTAAGCTCGGCTATGCCTGGCAAAATGGCCCGGAGGCTTTGCCCCGATGCCATCTGGATACGGGGCGACTTTGAAAGCTATATCAGCTACTCGGCTTTAATCACCCAGGCCATGGCAGACAGCCTACCTGTTTTAGAAAAAGCTTCCATAGACGAATTTTATGCCGATTTTACAGGAATGGATAAGTATTTTGGCAGCTATAAATACGCCACAGAGCTACGTGAACGCCTAAAAAAAGAAACGGGCTTGACCATATCCTTCGGTATGTCAACGGGCAAAACCGTGTCTAAGGTAGCTACCAATGAAGCCAAGCCCAACGGCCAAAGACTAATAAAAATAGGGGAAGAGCGTTCGTTTTTAAGCCCGCTGCCCATCCAAAAAATGCCAATGATAGGTAAAGTGACGGGCCAGCAACTGCGAAACATGGGCATCACAAACATTGGAATGCTAGCCCAAATGCCCCCTAAAATGCTACAAGCCGTGCTCGGGCAAAATGGACTAAACCTTTGGGAGCGAGCCAACGGCATAGACCACACGCCAGTGGTACCGTATCACGATCAAAAGTCGCTATCGAAAGAAATGACCTTCGATAAAGACACCACCGACATAAGTTTGTTAAAATCTATAGCCGTAAAAATGATAGAAGAGTTATGTTTTGACCTTCGGGCGAAAAACCGCTGTGCGGGGCTTATCTCTGTAAAAATTAGGTACTCCAATTTCGATACACATACTCGCCAACTGAGTGTACCTTATACTGCATCTGACGACTTGCTACAAGAAAAAGCCTTAGAAATCTTTGAAAAACTCTATGATCGCCGCCTACTGATTCGGCTCATAGGTGTGCGGCTAAGCAAGCTGGTTGCGGGTTTTACGCAAATTATGCTTTTTGATAATTCGGCTCACCTAGCAGACCTCTACCAAGCCATGGACAAAATACGCACTAAACATGGGCTGAAAGCCGTGGGTAAGGTGTATGGCATGCAGCTGTATGAAAAACGAAAAGAAAAACGCATAGAAGGCAAAGGCCTACCTACTGAGAAATTAAAGAGGATGTATCAGTAAAGAGGTGCTGATTCTTGGTCAGACCGCAGGTCAAAATATTGCAAATTGCAGTACAACGGTCAGGTCAGACCACAGGTCAGACCCGAAAAGAGAAATAGCCAGCATCCAAAGCCGAAGAATATCATTTTACACCCTCCGCTTTGTGTTCCTTGTGGCATTTCCTTTGTGCCCCTTGTGGTTTACTTTTTCGTTATTTTAACCACAAAGTACACAAGGGTTTTTCACAAAGTTCACAAAGCTAAATGTTAAAAAAAGCACATAACCCACAGCATTTCAAACAATTGTTTGTTTTGGGGTAAAAAAAAATAGAAAATAATTAGGAAATTAAAATTGCCCCCCCACATATTCGTACCAACAATGCATCATTCCTGATGCTTCTAGAAAATATTTTCACATAAAAATTCAGCACATCAGACTCATCTGGTAGGGCATGCTTTTCCACCTGCAACGGAAGTAGAAATTTTTTAAATAAAAAAAAAGATGAAAAAAATTGGCGTGTTTTTTAAAATATTATCAAGTTGTTTTCTATTATTGAATTGCGATCCTGAAAGCAAAGAATTTTTAGATTCCAAAGCAAATAGCAATCAAAATAGTAATGGTTTAAGAATTAATTCTTTAAATAGTAATGATTTTAAAGAAGTAAATTTTAAAGGGCTAATAGGAATTATACAGAAGATGTATCCGGAAGAACTGTTTGAACTAACGAATAATGAAATTGTAAATGTAGCATTGAATAAATCCCAAAAGAAATTTTATAAAGTAGAAGGAATAAATGGGAATTCATTAACGGAAATTATTAATTTTGTTTACAAAAAATATCCAAATTTTGATAAATTTGATGCAATTGAGTACCAAAAATATTTTCCAAAATTAAGTATTAATGAAATCAATAAGAATTCAGAAAATATTTTGGAATTTACTGAAAAATTAATGGGTTTTGAGGTTGCATCTGCTTTTTCACAGTTAAAAAATGCAAAATTTCAAATAGATCGATTGGAATTAGAAGGTAGTAAAAGAAAAAAAACACGTGGTTATATTAGCGCAGGTACTTGGATAAATGATGTGTGTACTATAGGCGTTGTATTGGCACATCTCAGATTAGATATTTCTGGTTTATGGGATGCTGTGGATGCTGCAAATAATCAATCAGGGATAAATGGAAATCCTACTACAAACGGAGGATCAAATGACCGAATGGATGCCTTAAGGCATGGACTCTGGGGGATTTACTTAGGAAAGTACGGAACATGGCGATATGGCGATAAAGATTATGCAAAAAACATCATTAGAGCTTTATTAAATGCACATGAATGTGGAAATTCAGGCATTTCAGAGAAAATGGATTTACATAGTAATGAAGTTGCTCTAGAATATTATATCAATCATGTGGTACAAACTGGTCCATGGTGGAATAGAAATACACATGTGAATGAATCCGAGGAGGATATTGTTAATGAAATAAAAAATTATCCAGTTGAGTTTCTATAAATAATGAGGGAGAAATCGAAAACTGGGATTATTATACATTAGTTAGATTCGAATAAAAATAAACCTTTCTTCCAATGAAAAATTTAATCGTTTTCTTATTGTTGCAAATTATTTTTTCAAGTTGTAATCCAATTTTTATTGAAAACTCAACAATAGAATTTATTGTTATCAATCAATCAAAAGAGGTAATAGAATTGGTAAAAGTATATTTAGTTGACAATCAGGAAACTAATTTAAATGTTCAAAAGTTAGATGAAGCATTAAATTTTCAATCTTTGGAATCAAAAACTCAAAGCAATATTCGGAAAATTAATATTAAAGATTTTTCAGCTTTAGGAAGAGGACAAATCAAAGTTTTTGTCTCAATAACTGGAAACAGAAGGGATTCTTTAAAAACTGGAGCTGGAAATTATTATGACTTTAAGTACTTTAATGAATTTGCTCCAAAAAATTGGAAAACTATTGAAATTGTAATTTCAGATTCTGAATCTTCAAATAAATTAGAATTATTCGCAAGGGTTTCCTTGTATGAAAACGGAATTTTAAAGAAACGGTTTTAGAAACGAATATTTAAATTTCTAACATTAGCCCCAATTTGAATCCATTTAAATTGGGGCTATTTTCCTATTAAGTTATGCAATTCCCTCAAAAACAATCACATAACCCCCATATTTCAAACAATTGTTTGTTTTAGGGTAAAATAATTAAAATATAATTAGAAAATTCAGACCGCAGGTCGGACCCGAAAAGAGAAATTACCAGCATCCTAAGCCGAAGAATATCATTTTACACCCACCGCTTTGTGTTCCTTGTGGCATCTCCTTTGCGCCCCTTGTGGTTTACTTTTCCCTTATTTTAACCACAAAGTACACAAGGGTTTTTCACAAAGTTCACAAAGCTAAATTTCATAAGAATCGATACATGTTTTTTGCTAAGGCTACATCACAAACCCGAAAAGAGAAATAGCCAGCATCCTAAGCCGAAGAATATCATTTTACAGCCACCGCATTGTGTTCTTTGTGGCATTTCCTTTGTGCCCCTTGTGGTTTACTTTTCCCTTATTTTTACCACAAAGTTCACAAGAATTTTTCACAAAGTTCACAAAGCTAAATTTCATAAGAATCGATACATGTTTTTTGATTAGGCTACATCACAAACCCGAAAAGAGAAATAACCAGCATCCAAAGCCGAAGAATATCATTTTACACCCACCGCTTTGTGTTCCTTGTGGCATTTCCTTTGTGCCCTTTGTGGTTTACTTTTCTGTTTTTTTAACCACAAAGTACACAAGGGTTTTTCACAAAATTCACAAAGCTAAATGTTAAAAAAAGCACATAACTCCCCTATATTTCAAATAATTGTTTGATTTGGAATGGAAAATATATACCACAGAAATTGCCTTAGTTATCAAAGATTCGATTTTAATTTTAGAATACACAGACCACCAAAGAGATTTAATAGGAATTGTATTCGATAACTCAGAATACAAAAAAGCATCACCCCTTATTGATAAAAAGTTACGCTTTGTAATATCCCTAGGCATAGCTTTTTTGAACCTTACCTAATCAAATTCACCCAACCTTTATAACTTTTCGAAGTGCCTGCTTTGTCTAATTTTTCGAAATCAACATTGATGATGTAATAATAAGGCCCAGAAGGCATTTCTTTGCCTGTAGTGCCTTTGCCATCCCAGTCCATATTTTGCCCTTTGCCTTCTGCAACTTTTACTCCTGCAGAATTAAATATTTCATAGCGAATTTCTTTAATAAAAGCAGGACATTTCATGGGAGAAAACGTATCATTGCTTCCATCGCCATTGGGACTAAAAACATTCGGGAAGCTTATGGTCTCGCAGTTGTCGAAACATATTTTATTACTAAAACCACTTTCAATATTTAAACTGCTAACGGAAGAAATATAGTAGCAGCCAGCAAAACCATCTTTAGAATTCCTGCGATGATTAAAAACCTTGGCCAGTGCGGCATCATGTACTGCTATTAATGCGGGCTCCACGTCTTGATATCTAGCATAATAGATTTTATAGGAAATCAAATCTTGCCTACACGTTTTGCCTGCTACAGTTTCTGAAGTGTTCCAGAAAATCTTATTTATAAAAGTGCTTTCCTCACAAAAACTCTTAGCATTAAGGGTCTCGCAATTTATAGTCGTGGCTGTTATGGAAGGTGCACATGGGGGCGTTCTATCGGTTGGGCTCACGCATATTATCTGAGATGAGTTATCCAATATGCCCAAATTTGGTAGTTGCTCATAGCTTCCGAAAGTTACCACTTTATAGCAGTATGTCTCTCCATTCTGTATATCATAAGATATATCTCCATCAGAAGGCTCTTTATCCAATCCAAAATCGTTGTAAAGATAGGTACTTGCACTTGTTACTTTTACCTTAGTAATTAAGTTAAAGCTACCTGGTTTGAGTTTGTCTTCTCTGTATAAAAAATGTGTTTTATTATCATTTGACCAAGGTACATTCGCCTCCCAAGTTAATCTTACAGATTTGTCATCTGGCACAGCTTTAATTCTTACAGATGACGCAGCAGCAGTAGTTCCGTACAGTTTAGTTCCTTCATTGAAAAACTCTAATTTATATCTGTAAATAAGATCTTTAGTATTCAATCCATTATCAATAAATAAAGTGTCTGGGGCCGTGCCCAACACAGTATTTTGTGTTTTTACTAATTCATATGTTTCGCCCCCTAAGCCCACCGCCCTATATAACTTATATTGATAGGGGCCTTTAAAATCTTCTTTTGAAAAACCTAAAGGGCGAGTCCATTTCACAGTTATTTTTCCTGTTTTAGCGTCTGTTTCATCAATACTCACATTGGTCAGTACTGTCATTCCAGATTTAATCTCACTACCAATACAAAATTCGGTTGAAGGAGCACTTTGCATTTTCAAAAACTGATTTACTTGTAAATCTGTAACCAAACGATAGCTATAAATAGCCCCTTTTTCTGCATTTTTATCAATAAATGTACTATCGGCAGTAGTTAAAGTAGCTATTAAAGTATATCCCCAATCAGCTGGAATGCCTGCGGCACATACTCCTGGATTTAATCCGCTGCATCCACTCTTTCTATAAACCAAAATCTTGCCAGAGGCTTTACAAGAAGTCACAGGTTTCCAGTTTAAAATAATGCCTTCAGTGGCCTGCTTGGCAACTAAGCCAATTGGCCTGGGAGGAACTACTTTTATTTTTAAAGTTTTGATATCGACTAACTGGGTAAGAAACCTTCCAGGATTATCTTCTACTTTAAATAAAACCCCATAGCTCTGATCTCTAACATGCGAACAGTTGGTATTCCAAGTAAAGGTTCCTTTAACGGGGCTTTTTGAATTAGTTGTTTTAAATACTGCACCTTCTGGCTCTATAAACTTGAAAAAATTGCCATTGGCATCTAAGTTATAGACACCACCTGAAGTAGATAGATTAAGAATTTGATTGTCTTTATCTTTGCCTTGTACTTCAAACTCTACTTTTTTACCTGCTTCGATACAAATGTCGGGTGGAAGAATCAGTTCGGGCCTATTGTTATTAGATTCTACAACAATAATTTGCATGTCTCTGACTATTTCGCCAATTTTTATATAGCTCCCATCGGGTGCTTTTCGCCATTCTTCAATTATAAAAGCTACATTGTATTGACCAATTTCTTTAGGAGCGTCCCACACCAAATCTCCAGTTACGGCATCTATTTTAAATGTAGCAGGACCCGTATTCGTTTCATTAGTTATTGGAACAACCCCCACAGAACTAGGGTCTCTGTAGCCTGGAATAAACTCACCTACTCCGGTATCTGTGCCTTTATCCCTTTGGGGAATAGATAATTTATACGATAAACTATCTCCATCAATATCGAAAGCCCCTGGGTTATGAATGAACTTTTTACCCACTGCAGCCGAATCTAATGGAATATTCAATAAAACTGGCGTACTATTTAACCCAAAACTTGAACTTATGACAATGGTAGATTGGACAAAAAAACTAATGTTTTCAGAAGGTTGGGGTAGATTTATAGTACGTTCGTTTCTGTTCACAATACCACAACTTATAGTAAAAATTCCAGGTGCGGGATAAGTATATGTTGTATCATATACGTTGCAAATAGTTGCTGGCCCTATCAATGTTTTTTTCTTTCTGTTCACTTTAAATGCCTCCACTTTACCTGGAGCAAACCCAAAATAAAAGCTTACTGTTTCTTGCCCATCGTTTGCGGCTTTTCCGTTGATTTGATCCGTGTAAGTTGTTAGCGTAATTTTATAAGTAAGAGTAGTATTGGATACTCTTTTCGCCGTTATTTCGCCGGCTCTTAAATGGGTAGCAAAGCTAAAGAATGGAAAGGATAGCAATAATATGATTATATAATACTTTTTTTTCATTTAAAAGCTTTTAATTTGTTTGATTTTTATGTATTAGCTTGGCTTAGAAATCTAAAAAAAATGATTAAACTATTTAACTTAAGCTACAAAACCAAAAATAATTTATTTATTCTAGTATTAACGTCAAATAAACTTAAAATATTCTTAGGTTAAGACTTGATCCAGCTAAAATTGTTTTAATTCTAATAAATTTCATGGCAATTATTTTTTATATGGTTTTTCTGTAGCTATAACCGCAATTTCTATACTTGCTCCTCCTGGCAAATCAGCAACTCCGACGGTAGTGCGGGCAGGAAAATTCGATTTAAAATAGGAGCCATAAATAGCATTTACCTTTGAAAAATTTGATAAATCTTTTATGTAAATTGTGGTATTTACAATTTCTTCTAAGCCGACTTTTGCGGCAAATAAAATGGCCTTAATATTTTCCATGATTTGTTTAGTTTCGGGTTCTATTCCCCCTTCCACAAGTTTTCTATCTACTGGACTTAATCCAATTTGACCCGCAACATAAATCATCCCTTTGGATTTAACGGCTTGACTGTAGGGAGCTATAGGTTTTGGAGCATCGGGTGTACTAATAATGGATTTACTTTGACAATAGGCTAAAGTATTGCAAAGAATTAAAATCCAAAAAGAAAAAGTAATCGCTTTCATTAATTTTTTAATTTTATTTTTAACAGCAAATTAAAGAAATTAAGATCAAAAAGGAATTATATTCCGATTGCCTTTTAAAAGTATTTTACCAATAGCAATAAATCTATCTATCATAATAGGAAATTTATGTACTCCGTTTTTTATAGTTTCTAATGACTAACTAGTTAACCCGACTTGTGTTTGTGGTTTCATAAGTACTTGGTAGTCATAGACTTAAGGTGTTAATGTTTTTTATTGGGGTAACACAAACTTTTTCATGCTGAAAGGTTTTGGTAGGTATTTTGTTGCTTGATATATTTCTAAAG